>JAGWRA010000102.1 GCA_028876655.1 Acidobacteriota bacterium
CAGGCAGCGCGCCGAGAGGGCGCCCGTGCCGATGCCCAGATCGAGCAGCCGGCGTGTGCCGGGCGGTACGGCGCTCGCGGCCGCGTCCAGCATCTCGTCGTAGTGGGGGATGAGGGTGCGGATCTGCCGGTCGTAGTTCTTCAGCGTGATGCCGAGATGAGAAGCGACGCTCATGATGGTCCAGTCTTGTCGCGCCGGTAGCGGGCCGGCGGAAGTCCGTACTCGCGCTTGAACGCGCGATTGAAGGCTGCCTCCGACTCGTAGCCGACCTCGGCAGCGATCTGTGCCACGCTGCGGCTCGTCGTGGCGAGCGCGCGGGCGCCGAGCCGCAGGCGCCAGCGCGTCAGGTACGCCATTGGCGGCTCGCCCAGGAAGTGCCGGAAGCGCTCGGCGAGCACCGTCCGCGACAGGCCCGTCTCGCGCGCCAGTTCGGCGACCGTCCACGGATGCGTGTGCCGATGGTGCAGCAGCGTGAGCGCCCGGCCGACCTCCGCATCGCGCGCGCCCGCGAGCCATCCCGTCTGGCCCTCCGGCATCTCCCGCACGTAGCGCCGGAGCGCTTCGGCAAAGAACACCTCGGAGAGCTTCGCGAGCATGGCCTCGGCGCCGGCCTCGCGGTTCACCGCCTGGGCGACGGAGAACTTCAGCGAGTTCTCCAGCCAGCGCCCCGACGCATCGTCGCGGATGTGCGTCCGGATGACCGGCGGCAGGCCGCCGAGGAACGTCTGGCTGAGTTGCGGGTCGCAGGCCATGAAGCCGCAGATGAACCGTGACGGTGCGCCGCCGCCCCCACCGTTGAGCGGCTCGAGGCCGCGCGCCAGGAGGGCGGGCAGGACGTGCCCGGCGTCGAGCGGCGCCACCTGCGGTCCGCTGCCGAGCAGGTGCTCGTGGCCGTGCGGGTAGGTGATGAGATCGCCGGCCGAGAGCGGGATGCGCTCGCCGTCCTGCCACTCCGTGTAGGCGCGTCCCTCGCAGAGCAGGTGGTAGATGATCACGTGCGCGTGCTGGCGGGTGAGGATCGGCGCCAGTCTCTCCGACTGAGGCGTGAGGACGCACCACGGCTCGGAGAACTCGGCGTTGATGTAGATCGCGGAGTCGAGCCGGATGACCCGCAGCACTTCCGAGAGGGCGTCCATGGGGAACGCCCGAGTATAGCATCGGCCCGTCGCGGCAAAGGATCCGGAACGGACGGTCAAGTCGTGCGCGTCCGTCCGTCGGCCGGTCAAGCAACCCGGACGCGCGGACAAGCGTGCGGTCGCCTGCGTGCGCCATAGTCAGCCCTGGAGGCTGCCATCCCGGCTGCCGACGGATTCGTAATCGGAGGAGCGACCCTCATGACCGCAATTGCCGCAACCGCCGACCTGGCTGCTCTCAAGGCCCGGCTGAAAGCGACGTGGATGGACGGGAACTACGACTACTTCTCGCGCTTCGTGGAGTCGAGCGCGGTGGAGTTCTTCGATCGGCTGAAGGTGCCGGCCGGCGCCGAACTGCTGGACGTGGCCTGCGGCTCGGGACAGCTCGGCCTGGTCGCCGCGCGCCGGGGCGTGAAGGTCACCGGCGTCGACATTGCGACCAACGCCATCCTGGCGGCGCGCGGACGGGCGACCGCCGAGGGGCTCGACGCCCGCTTCGACGAGGGCGACGCCGAGGATCTGCCGTACGAGGCGGCGTCGTTCGACGTCGTGACCAGCCTCTATGGCGCGATGTTCGCCCCGCGGCCCGAGTGCGTCGCCTCCGAGTTGCTGCGCGTCTGCCGGCCGGGCGGGACCATTGCGATGGGCAACTGGACGCGCGAAGGGTTCATCGGCCTGATGTTCAAGACCTTCGCCCGCTTCATCGCGCCGCCGGGGATGCCGTCGCCCGTGCTCTGGGGCGACGAGGCGACCGTGCGCGAGCGCTTCGGGGCGGGCGTCTCGGATCTGCGCCTGACGCGCGTGATGTATCGCTTCAACTATCCGTTCAGTCCGGCCGACGTGGTGGAGTTCTTCCGGCAGTACTACGGCCCGACGACGCGGGCGTTTGCGACGCTGGGGGAGGCGGAGCAGGCCGCGCTGCGCGCGGCGCTCGTGGAGCTCTGGGCCTCGCACAATCAGAGCCGGGAAGCCACGCGCACGATCGTGGACGGGGAGTACCTGGAGGTGGTGGGCGTCCGCGCGTGATAGGCGAAGCGAAACCGCGGTGTGCCGGTCACTGACATTGGGCCTTGACAGGATTCCGGTCTTCCCCGATACTCCCATCGATAAACGATGGGAACAAGAGATGCTCCGGAACTCCTGCCCGGCACGCTGGACCTGTTGATCCTGAAGTCGCTGGTGTCCGGCCCGCGGCACGGCTACGCCGTCGCGCAGCACTTGAAGACCGTCTCCGACGAAGTGCTGCAGGTCGGGGAAAGCTCGCTCTATCCCGCGCTGCAGCGGCTGCTCCTCAAGGGCTGGGTGACGGCGGCGTGGGGCGCCTCGGAGAACAACCGGCGCGCCCGTTACTACACGCTGACACCGGCCGGCCGGAAGCAGCTCGCCGCCGAGCAACGCGAGTTCGACCGGATCGTGCTCGCCATCCACAAGGTCCTGAAAGCCACCTGACGGAGGCGCCGGATGCGGGAACTGTGGCGGCGCCTGTGGGACCTGGTCCATCGGCGACGTCTCGATGCCGAACTCGCCGAAGAGCTCGCGTTTCACCGCGAGATGAAGGAGGGGGAACTCGAAAAGGGCGGCGCGTCGCCCGCGGATGCGCGGCTCGACGCCCGCCGCGCGCTTGGCAGCACCGCGCTCGCGCACGACCACGCCTACGACGTCTGGGTGCCGCATCCGCTGCAAGGCGTCGGACAGGACATCAGGTTCTCGTTCCGGATGTTGCGGAAGGACCGCTGGTTCACGCTGGCGGTCGTCCTCACGCTGGCGTTGGGCATTGGTGGCAGCGGCACGGTCTTCGCCATCGTGGAAGGCATGAGCCTGCGTGGCCTTCCCGTGCCGCAGCCGTTTCAGATCGTCTCGATTGGCGTGCGCGATTCCCGCGGCCTGAATCTCGCCCTCTCGGCACCGCAGTTCAAGGACTGGTCGCGGGCCGCCAGGAGCTTCTCCGGCATCGGCGGATACGTCCAAGCCGGCATGATCGTCGCGGATCGTGGCGAGGCGGCCGAGCGCGCGGCAGGCGCGTACGTATCGGCCGACACGTTCAGCCTCTTGCGCATTCGGCCGATTCTCGGCCGCGACTTCGCCTCCGACGACGATCGCAAAGGGGCGGCGCCCACGGTCATCCTGGGCTATCCGCTCTGGCAGAGCCGGTACGGCGGCGATCCCCACATCATCGGGCGTTCCATCCGCATCAACGGCATGTCGTCGACGGTGATCGGCGTCATGCCGAACGGATTCGGCTTTCCGCTCATCGAGAAGCTCTGGCAGCCGCTCGCGATGGCGCCGACCCTCCAGCCCCGCGAGCGGGACGCGCGAGTCGTGCACGCGTTCGGCCGGCTGCGCGACGGCGTCTCGAGAGCGCAAGGACAGGCGGAGCTGGACACCATCGCGAACGTCCTCGCCCGGGAATATCCGAAGTCCGACGCGGGCCTTCATGCGCTCGTGAAGCCCTTCATCGGTGGATTGACCGGTTTCGGCAATCCGTGGACCCTGGCGCTCGCCGCCGTCGCCGTCCTGTTGTTGATTGCCTGCGCGAACGTCGCGGGCCTGCTGCTCACGCGGGCGCTGCGCCGGTCGCGCGACCTGGCCGTCCGGGTCTCACTGGGTGCCAGCGCCTGGCGCATCATCCGGCAGCTGCTGGTCGAGAGCCTGCTGATCGGGACGGTCGCGGCGGGAATCGGTCTGGAACTGACGCACCTCGGCCTGCATCTCTGGATCACGTCGCTGCCCCAGAGTAACTGGCCGTTCTGGTACCGGTGGTCGATCGACGGTCAGGTCGTGGTCTTTCTGACGGCCGTCAGCCTGGTGCTCGCGTTGGTCTGCGGATTGACGCCGGCCCTGCGTGTGCGCCGCGCCGGCGCGGACGAACTGACGCGGGAAGGTCCCCGGAGCGGCACGATCGATCGGCACGCGAACCGCTTGACGAGCGTCTTCCTGGTGGGCGAGCTGGCCTTGACGCTCGTGCTGCTCGCCGGCGCAGGTCTGCTGGTCCGCTCGACGGCCCATCTGCTGCAGGCGCAGGCCATCGTTGACGCCTCCCATGTCTTGCTTGGCGACGTACATCTTCCCGCGGCCGGCTACGGGACCCCCGCGCAGCAGGTCGCCTGCTTCCGCGACCTGCAGGCGCGGCTGGACGCGCAGCCGGCGATCGACTCGTTCAGCATCGCCAACGCGATGCCGTTCTATTCAGCGCCGGTCCGGCTCGTGACGATCAGAGGACAGGCTCCGCCGCGGAACGGACTCCTGCCGCACGCCTCTTACGTCACGACCGGAGGTCACTATTTCGACACGCTCGGCGTGCATCTCCTGCTGGGGCGCGTCTTCAACGACGTCGATGGCACCCCTGGACATGAGGCCGCCATCGTCAACCGCCGGTTCGCGTCGATGTACTTCGGCGAGGCCGATCCGATCGGCCGCCAGATTCGGGTGACTGATCCGGAAGCAGCGCGTCACCACGTGGCGTGGATGACGGTCGTGGGCGTCGCGCCGGATATCCAGCAGCATTACTTCGAAGATCTCGAGCCGGCGGTGTATGTGCCGTTCGTGCAGGATCCGGCGCCGGTCGCCGTGCTCCTCGCGAGGGGCAGAGGAGACCCGGAGACGCTCATTCCACTGGTGCGTGACGTGGTGCACACGATGGACCCGACTCTGGTCGTCTTCAATCAACTCTCGCTCGCGAAGCTGCGCGACGAGGGGAACTTCGCGAATCAGGTCTTCCTGACCATCTTCGGAGCCTTCGCTGGCTTCGCGCTGCTGCTGTCGGCGATCGGTCTGTACGCGGCGACCGCGTACGCGGTGACGCAGCGGACCCACGAAATCGGGGTACGGATGACGCTGGGCGCTCGACGTCACCAGGTCGCGGGCCTCTTTCTGAGTCGGGTCCTCCGCCTGGTCGTCGGTGGTGGGGCGATCGGGCTCCTGTGCGCGATCGCGGTCACGCGGCTCATGCGCGACTTTCTGGTGCAGACGAGTCCGAGCGATCCGGTCACGCTGGTGACGATGGCGGGCCTACTGGCGGCCGTGGCGGTCGCCGCTACCTTGATAGCCGCCCGCCGCGCGACCCGGCTCGACCCGGTGGCCGCACTGCGTCACGACTGAGAGAGTCGGGGAGACATCCAGTGCGTCAATTGCTACGTCGCCTGCGGTACCTGTTTCAGCGGCGGCGCTTCGATGCCGACCTCGCTGAGGAGCTGGAATTCCACCGGGCGATGAAGGAGCGCGAGCTCGAGAGGAGCGGCGCCGACCCGGGCGAGGCGCGCTTCGCGGCGAGTCGAGCCGTCGGCAATGTCACGGTCACGCGCGAGCGCGCCCGAGATGTGTGGATCGCCCCCTGGCTCCAGGATCTCTTGCGCGAGCCCTATCTTGCGTATCGCAGCCTCCGGAAGTCGCCCGGCGTCACGGGCACAGCCGTCATCCTCATCGCCCTGGTGATCGGAGGCAACACCACCATCTACACAATGGTTCACGGCTTCCTCACCAGCCCGGCGCCGGGTGTGCGGGCACGAGGGCTGGTCACGTTGAACGTGCTGAAGGAGGGCCATCCGGTCGGTGCCGGCGACAGCTATCCGAACTACCTGGACTATGCCGCGCAGTCCACGACTATCCGGCCACTCGGCGCCATCGAGTTCGAGCCGTTCACCTTGCGTGCGGCGACCGGCACGTTCGCGATCCGCGGCGATGTGGTGTCGGCCAACTACTTCGAAACCCTCGGCGTTACCCTGGCCAGAGGCCGGCTGTTCACGAACGACGAGAATCGCGGTGCCGCACCGGCCTTGCCGGTGATCATCAGCGACAGTCTGTGGCGCAATCAACTCAACGGCGAGCCCGACGTGCTCGGGCGGGCGATCGTACTGAACGGCCATCCTGCTACGGTCGTCGGCATCGTGACGCCGGGCTTTCGTGGGGCCATGTTCAACGAGAGCGCTGACGTCTGGCTGCCCCTGCTCAGCTACGCTCACCTGACGGCCGCCGACAGCACGCTGACCGACCGTACGGACCGGCGGTTCGTCCTGATCGGCCGACTTACGCCGGGCGTCCCGCTCCGCCAGGCGCAGAGCGAGTTCGCCACCATTTCGGCTCGTCTGCAGTCATCACATCCGAAGGCGGATGGCCACCAGGCGATCCGGCTCGAGCCCTACTCGATGACGGCAGGCGGCAACAGCCTCATGATCGAGGCTGTGCCGCGGTTCCTCGCGATCTTCTCGGTCGTGACGATTCTCACCCTGCTCATCGTCTGCGCCAATATCGCGAACCTGATGACCGCCCGTGCGATTGTGCGCCAGCGCGAATTGGCCGTGCGTCGGTCCCTCGGGGCATCACGCCTTCGGATCGTCAGGATGCTGGTCGTCGAAGCAGTGCTGATCGGCGTGACCTCCTGGGTGGCGGCCTGTCTGTTCGCTTTATGGGTGTCCCACGCCCTCGTACGACTTCTGCTACCGGCGACCGAAGGGATGGCCGCCGGAATCGACGTGACTCCGGACTGGCGCGTCGTTGGCTATGCCCTGACGCTTGCCGTCGTGGCGATGTTGGCCTTCATGACCGCGCCGGCGCTGCGCGCCTGGCACCAGGACGTATTGCCTGCGCTAAAAGGCGGCGAGCGAAGCATCGTGGCCGGGCGGTCCAGGCTGGGCGGCGCCCTGGTGGTCGCGCAACTGGCCTTCTCGATCCTCCTGCTGGTCAGCGCCGGGCTCGCGTATCGCTCGCTGACGACGATCGAAGGTCGGAGTCCCGGCTTCGACGAGCACAACCTGCTTCTTGCCACGGTCTACACGAGCGGCAGTGCGACCTCACAGGCCGAGACTCTGGCTCTGCTCGCCCGACTGCGCACGCGACTCGCCGCACTTCCCGGGGTGCTGGATGTCTCGTACTCGCATCGTCCGCCTGAACAGTACTGGCCCCCTCAGGCGATCACGGTCCCCGGTGCGTCGCAACCGATCGTCGCCCGTCGCAATGAGGTCAGCTCGGCCTACTTCGCCACGCTCGGCTTGTCCTTCAGGGCGGGCCGTGGCTTTACGGCAGGTGACGACCAGCGGGATGGAAGGACGGTCGTGATCACCCAGAGTCTCGCGGACGCGCTGTGGCCCGGCCGACCCGCGGTCGGTCGCACCATCGCCGTCGGCGCTCACCGCGAGCAGGTACAGATCGTCGGCGTCGTGCCAAACGCCCTGTTGCAGGGATCCTGGGGACCGCCCGAACCGCGTTTCATCTTCTTTCCGGCGGCCGCCGCTTCAATGGGAGTGGGGCTGTCGACTTTCTACGTGCGGTCTCGTACGAATCCTGCCACGCTCGGTCCGGCCATCCGCCGGGTACTCATGCAAGGCGATGCGGGCGTGCCCGTGGTGCAGATGCAGACCATGCAGGACGAGCTCGAAGGACTGACGCGGCCGGTGATGGTCGTGACGGCGTTGCTCTGGCTGTTCGCGCTGGGGTCCCTCCTGATTGCAGCGATCGGCCAGTATGCAGCCGTCGCATTTGATACCCGCCGCCGTACTCGAGAGTTCGGCGTACGGATCGCGCTGGGTGCGTCGCCGCGCCAGGTCCTCAAGCTCGTCGTGCGTGGCGGCCTGCTGTCGACGGCCGCCGGACTGGCCATTGGTTTCGTCCTGAGCGCCGCCGCCGGCACGGCGCTGAGAGGCTTGCTGTACGGCGTGACCGCCACCGACACGCGTACCTATCTGGCGGTGTTCGTTCTGCTCGCAACGGTGTCGCTCGCCGCCTGTTATTGGCCCGCGCGGCGCGCAGCCCGGATCGATCCGGCGGCTGTGTTGCGCGACGAATGACCGATCCGCTGTTGAGGAGCCAGACCGGTGGCCCGCGATGTCGCCCGGAGGTGAACATCGGCGTATGCACCACGCGTATCGGGATCGCGCTGTTCTTTCTGTCCGCGGGCCTCGACAAGTGTCCGTCGCGTCCAGCGTCGGCGCTGCTCGTGGCCATCGTGGTGGCGGACCGCAGGCCGTCGCGCGAGACGACTCGCCTCAGGTCGGACGTTGATTGAGGAATGAAACCTGCGGTCAGCGCTCGTGCCGGTGGCGCTCCTGGCGCCGGCCGAGCCAGTCGAGGAGGGTGATGCCGCCGGCAAAGAGAATCATGCCGCCGAACATGATCAGATAGAAGGTCATGGCTTCTTCTCCTGGTCAGCCAGCACGAGGGCGAATGCCATGAGCGCCAGCCAGGTCAGCACGCCGAGCACTGAGAGGGCGATGGAGTAGCCGTCCTTCGACAATGCCTGGCCGAAGATCAGTGCTCCTGCCGCCACATTCGCTGTGTCGGGCAAGGCCGTCACCAGCACTGTCCGCTGAGGCTGTTTCAATCTTAGCATCGTCGTTCACCCGCACGCGTGGCAGGTTCGGCAATCTTCTGGCGGCGATGAGCCGTTCGCAGGCTAACGGAGCAAACAGCATTCCCGAGAGTGAGGCTGCAGCGCGGACCACCGCGAACCCGTGTCCCATCGACAATCGATGGAACAAACCGGCGCCAGTGGTGTCCAACGCAGCAACGACAGAGCACGACGACCCACGCCGGCGTTACCGGGCGGAGCCCTGTGGCGTAACGGCCCGCACGGCGGGCCCGCGAGCGGAACGGAGCGAGCCGCGCAGGGCGAGCGAGTGGAGTGAGCCGGGGTTCGGGGCAGCGCCCCGATTGAAGAGGAGTCCGTCCCCATGCTCGAGGTGTCCCGTCTCACGAAGTGGTACGGCGCCCTGATTGGCATTCAGGACGTGTCGTTCGACGTCGAGCCCGGCGAGGTGCTGGGGCTGCTCGGTCCGAACGGGTCCGGCAAGAGCACGACCGTCAAGATCCTCACGGGCCTGCTCCGTCCCACCAGCGGCCTGGTGCGGCTCGATGGTCGCAACATTGCCGACGATCTCGAGACGTACAAGGCGCATCTGGGTTACGTGCCCGAAGAGCCGCACCTCTACACCCACCTCACCGGACCGGAGTACCTCCGGCTGGTCGGACGGCTCCGCCAGATTCCTGACAAGCGCCTCGACCGCAAGATCGACGAATTCCTGCAGCTGCTCGGGATCTACGACGACCGCTATCAGACGCTGTCGGCGTATTCGAAGGGGATGCGGCAGAAGATCCTGATTGCCGCGGCCGTGCTCCACGATCCGCGCCTGGTGATCCTCGACGAACCGTTCTCCGGCCTCGACGTCAGCGCCGCCCGCCTGCTCAAAGCCTTCGTCCGGGCGCTGGCCGAACAGGGGAAGGTCGTGCTCTTCAGCTCGCACGTTCTGGAAGTCGTCGAGCAGGTCTGCTCGCGCGTCGTCATTCTCAAAGAAGGACGCATTGTCGGTCACGATTCGGTGGCTAATCTTCGGACGATGCTGCAGCTGCCATCGCTAGACGCCGTGTTTGCCGCCCTGACGGCGGAAGAGGACGTCGCGGGGCGCCTGAACGGATTGCTGGCCACGATGCGCGCCTGAAGGCCCGGCCATGAGGCAGAGACTGGAACGCCGGATCGAACAAGCGCCGCTCGGTGTGCTCGCGCGCGCATTCTTCGATCAGTTCTTCGCGAGCGAATCGGTGACTTCGGACCTGCAGCTGCGGCAGGCGATGATCGGCATTCTGGCCTTCGTGATCCTTCCGGGATTGTTTCTCCTTGCGCAGGTGTTTCCCGCGTATCAGATCACGGCAGCCGTGGCAGCGGCCCGGCACCGGCCGGCTCTGATCGAGACCGCCCTGGCCCAGATCTGCCTCATCCTCGTCACGTACGCCATGGTTGCCGTCGGCTTGATTGCCGTCTTCACGTGGGACGCGCTCACGTTCAGCCGGCGCGACGCCCTCGTGCTCGGCCCGTTGCCGCTGCGCCGGTCGACGATCGTCACGGCCAAACTGGCCGCACTGACGGCGCTGCTGGTCGGCGCCTCGGCGGCCGTCAGCGTCATCACAGCCGTGCCGTTCACGTTCACCACCGTCATCCAGTTCAGCATCCGCGACCTCATCACGCACGGTCTGGCGTGCCTGGTTGCCATGCTCGCCTCGGGCCTGTTCGTGTTCGCCTCGCTGGTCGTGATCCGTGGCGCCGTCATGTTCGTCGGCCGCGATCGCCTCGCTGCCGCCTTCGGCTCAGTGCTGCAGGGGCTCTTCGTCGTCGTCTTGTTGTGCTTCATGGTGCAGTTGGAGTCGGGGCTGCGCGCCATGCGGTCGACGGGCTTCGCCGCGGGCGCCGAAGGCCTGATGCCGACGGCCTGGTTTCTCGGCCTGTTCGAGTGGCTGCTGGGCGCCACGCGTCCTGATTACGCCGTGCTGGCCGCTCGCGCCCTGGCCGCCGTCGCGGTGACGGCGGCCGCAGCCGTGGCCGTCTCGTTCGCCAGCTTCCGCCGCCACATGCAGCTGGCAGTAGCCAGCTCCGGTCTGTCGCGGCCGGGCGGCGCGGTCCGCACGACCAGGGTCTGCGCGCGTCTGCTCGCGGGTCCGGACGCCACGGCCCGGGCGATTGCCGATTTCACGCTGCTGACCCTGGCGCGCGAGCGCTCGCAGCAGGTGCCCG
The DNA here is from genome assembly GCA_028876655.1 of Acidobacteriota bacterium. Lineage (GTDB taxonomy): Bacteria > Acidobacteriota > Vicinamibacteria > Vicinamibacterales > CAVVIG01 > JAGWRA01. The sequence continues at coordinate 10,627 of JAGWRA010000102.1, forward strand.
TTGCCGTCAACACTGCCATCGGCGTGGCGGTCGTCATCAGCGCGCTGTCGAGTCGCGTGCACGGCCTGGCCGATCTCGCGCATCCCCGCACGGCCGTGCTCTGGATCCCGCTCGTCCTTGCCTACTGGCTGGCGATCGGCATGCGGGCCGCGTTCCATGTCCCGGCCAACCTGCGGGCAGCCTGGGTCTTTCGCGCCGATCTGTCCGGCGGCTCCCGCTCCGTGGTGGCCGGCGTGCGGGCGTCCCTCCTGGCGGGCGTGGGCCTTCCGGTGCTCGCGCTGACTGTCGCGATATCAGCGCCTCTCTACGGCTGGCGCCTTGCCGCCTGGCACCTGGGTGTCGTGACACTGCTGATCGTGTTGCTCGTAGCTGTGCTGACACAGACCTTTCCACACGTGCCGTTCACCCGACCGTACGAGCCGGGCCATGCGAAGCTGAAGACCCGCTGGTGGATCTATCTGCTCGGAATGTTTGCGTTTGCGTATGCCCCAGCGAAGGTCGAAGTGATGCTGGCGGGCGATACGTTGTCCCTGACGCAGCTGGTCGGCGTGCTCGCGGCCGCCGTCCTGACGGTCGGATACGTCGCCGGGCGGAGCTCGCACCGCCGTGCGATCGAGTGGAGCGAGGAGGAATCGGAAGAGGTGCCCGAGATGGCCGTGCTCAATCTCAGCGGGCTGGGCATGCGCGTCTGACCGCGGGCCGCGGCTGAACGCCTCAGTCGCCGCGCCTACTTCACCGGCCGCGACCCGGCGACGAGGATGTCCACCAGCCGCCGGGCGCTCTGCTGCCAGTCGGGGCTGGTGGCGACGTGGGCTACGCCGACCAGCGCCCGCAGCAGGTCCACCGGGTCGAGGTCCCGCCGGATGTCCCCGTGCTTCACCGCCCCCTTCACCAGCCCGCGCAGCGCGTCGTGCATCCGCGCGTACGACGCTTCGAACGTCTTCTTGTGATCCTCGACCAGTGAGTTCAGCGCCGGCGCGATGATCTGCTTCGCCGCGACCGCGTCCACGAACAGGAGCAGCCACGCGCGCAGCGCCTCCACCGGCGCCTTCGTGTCGGTCAGCGGCTGCGCCGCCGCGGCCAGGTGCTCGAGCTCGGCGCGATAGACCGCCTCGAGCAGCGCCTCGCGCGTGGGGAAGTGGCGATAGAGCGTCCCCGGCCCGACGCCGGACTGCCTGGCGATCTCGTCCAGACTGGTCTCCGCGCCCGAGCGCGTGAAGGCCTGCTTCGCCACGCTCAGAATCCGCTCGCGATTCCGCTGCGCATCCGCACGGGGCTTGCGATCGCCGGATCGGGCACGTTTCACAGGCATTTCGCGGGACATCCAGAAGAAACTTGCAACCGGAGACAGTCTCCGCTAATGTGATCGTATGCGGAGACTGCCTCCACTTTAGCCGAGGCCGGGAGGCTCGTCAATCGGAGCGGCGCGCCAGGAAGGAAGACATCATGCGTGTGTTCGTCACAGGAGCCACGGGATTCATCGGGTCGGTCATCGTCGGCGAACTGATCGACGCAGGCCACGAGGTGGTCGGCCTGGCGCGGTCGGATGAGGCCGCGCGGGCGCTGCTCGAGGCGGGCGCGGCGGTGCATCGCGGCGACGTGCAGGATCTGGACAGTCTGCGCCGCGGCGCGGCGGCGTCGGACGGGGTGATTCACACGGCGTTCATCCACGACTTCTCGAAGTTCCAGGAGAACTGCGAGATCGATCGACGCGCCATCGAGGCGCTCGGCTCGGCGCTGGCCGGATCGGATCGCCTGCTGCTCGTCACGTCGGGCACCGGGATGGTGGCGCCCGGCCGCCCGGCGACCGAGCAGGACGCGCCGGCCTCGGGCCCGGCGGCGGTGCCGCGCGTCGCGTCGGAAGAGGCGGCCGCGGCGGCGGC
>JAGWRA010000009.1 GCA_028876655.1 Acidobacteriota bacterium
CGCGGTGGAGGACCGGGTCGCGGGGCTCGATGTCGGCGCCGACGACTACCTCACGAAACCGTTTGCGTTCGAAGAGTTGCTCGCGCGTGCACGCGCGCTCGTCCGGCGCGGCCCGATCGCGCGGATCACGCCATTCGTTGTTGGGGATCTCAGTCTGGATCCAGCCAGTCACGAGGTCATCCGAGGTGGCCGGCGTATTCTGCTGTCGAAAACGGAATTTGCGCTGCTCCAGCTTCTGATGCGGCGCGCCGGCCAGGTGGTGCGCCGGGACGCGATCATCGCGGAGGTGTGGCCGACAGAAGCATCCGTCGAGGAAAACACGCTCAGTGCCTTCATCAGCTTCCTCAGACGCAAAATCGACGAGGGGCATGCCGAAACGTTGATCCAGACCGTTCGCGGCGAGGGCTATCGCATGGGAGATCCGGAATGAGACACACGCTGTCCATCCGGACACGCTTAGCCGCGTGGTATACCGGCGTACTGATCGCGATCGTCTGCTCGCTCGGCGCGATGCTGTACGCGGCCGTGCGTCGGACGGCGATCGCGGACGCGGATGCGGTGTTGAGGAGCCGGTTAGCCGACATGGCGCCGTTCATCAACGGTCGCCTGCACGGCCGCCACGCGGCCGAGCTCGCCCATGAATTCGAGACGCATCTGTCGGGACTCGCCCCGGGCGGCACACTCCTGCAGGTGTCGGATCCGCAGGGGCGGTGGATTTATCAATCCGCGTCCATTCGCTCCTACGAGATATCAGCCACCGCACCGGGCGAGGCCGGAGCGGTCACTCTGGCGACAGTGCGGCACGGCGGCGCTGTCCTTCGAGTGATCTCCTCGTCCATCCGCGCCGACGGCCATGTGTACGCCGTCCAGCTTGCTATCTCGCTGACCGGGCAGTTCCAGATGCTGGACCGCTTGCGGGACACCGCACTGTGGCTGTTGCCCATCGCCGCCGCGCTGTCCTGGCTGGGCGGATACTGGTTGTGCGGACGCGCGCTGGCACCCGTTGACGAGATGGTGACCACGGCGGGATCCATCAGTGCCAGCCGCCTCGATCTGCGGGTCAATGCCCCCCGCACGGGAGACGAGCTCCAACGACTTGGCGATACCTTGAACGCGATGATCGAACGACTCGATCGTGGCGTTCGCCGCATCACCGACTTCACGGCCAATGCGGCGCATGAGCTCCGGACGCCGGTCGGCATTCTTCGGACGACCGCGGAGCTCGCGCTCCACGAGCGGGCGACGGACGAGGATCGGAAGGCGGCTTTGGCCAACGTCGAGGCGGAAGCGGTCAACCTCACGGCGATCCTGGACAGCCTGATGGCACTGGCCAGGTCAGATGCGGGCGAACACGAGGGGCTCTCAGCGGATGTCGACTTGAACACTCTCGCCGAGACCGCTGTCCGGCGGATCTCGCCACTCGCACGCACGCGGCAGATCGATCTCACGTGGAACGTACCGGAGGTGCCGGTGATGGTGCGTGGCAGCCGCGGCGCCTTGCTCGGGCTGGTCACGATTCTTCTGGACAATGCCGTGAAGTACACACCGGCTGGCGGACAGGTCAAAGTTTCCTTGGAAACCCGGATCGATGACGTGCTTCTGCAGGTTGATGACACCGGGATTGGCATCGCCCCGGACGACCTTCCACATATCTTTGAGCGGTTCTACCGGGCCGACCGCACGGGAGCCGCGGAGGGCGGCGGGTCGGGATTGGGATTGGCTCTGGCGCGGTCCATTGCCGATGCTCACAACGCGCGGCTCGATGTCCATAGCACGCCTGGCGCTGGTTCTACCTTTCAACTGCGGATGGCCGCTCGGAGGAATCAGTCCGATTCCGTTCGGAGCTAGGCGACATCGGCTGATTCTAGAGAAGGACCCTTTACGAGGCTGAGCACGTTACAATGAAGTACGTGACGCAATGAACCCGAATGACGCTCGGAAACGACAGCAGAATGAGCGGAAGTTCGGAACGTGGATCGACCTGCCAGACGGCGGCAGACGGTACTCGTTCGAGGTGAAGGGGCGTCTAGGTTGGTACGCGCGCTACGTCAAGGAAGTTGACTCTGAAGAATCGACGGTCAGGTTTTACCAGGAAGTGTTCGACGGGACCGGACGCCTACGCGAAGTGCACGAGAAATACCCGGCCGATCTCGGCCACCGCAAAGTGACTGGCGAGGAATCATGATCACCCGCGAAACAGTCGCCACTCGGCTTCGAGACTATCTTCAGCACCGGACCACGCGCGCGGCGCTCGTCGACTGGGCCGAACGCGCGGTGATGGACGAGGACTTCGACGAACGGGATCTCGACACGATTCGGGACGTGACGAGCCGGCTCGGGCTCGCCGACGTCCGAGAATTCGGGTTGACCTGGGAAGATTGCGAGTCGTTTCTGTCCCGCCTGGGGTACCAGGCCAGGGTAGATGTTGTTCAGGCGCAGTAGCCGTTCTGGCCTTCTCGCCAGCGGTCGCGTAAAGCAGCCAAATGGCGGATCCAGACGATCAGTCGGTTCGAGCCGGTGCTCGTCAGGTCCACCATCCTTCGCTCGCCCTTCGGGCGAGCTTCGGATGGCAAGCCAAGCGAGCTGACCATCACGCGAAGGATGTCCACCGTAGCGCGAAGCGCGAAGGTGGACGACATCCCGGACTCCCCGCCGAGTGACGAAGTCCATCTCAGATACCGGCTCACGTACGCGAATCCTGCCAATGCTCCGTCGTGTACTCTCCGATCAGTCCTGAAACGCCCGCGTTCCGCTGGCAGCCCCCTTGCACTGGGTCAGGGCGTGCCTGGCGAAAAGCGCTTCGTGTACGTGCTCAAGACCTGCAACGCCCCGACGCTCTACTACACGGGCGTCACCGCTGACGTGCCATTCAGGCTGGTCGCCACAACGCCGGACGCTCTCCTCATACGGCACCAAACAGACCTTGGCGGATCGACCTCGTCGTCGAATTCGCCGACGAGCAGCGTGCGCTCAGATTCGAACGCTATCTGAAGTCCGGATCTGGCTGCGCCTTTGCGAAGCGGCACTTGCGATGAACGTGGAGGCCGAGCGAAGAGCAGTCCGAGGCCTCTTGAACCAAGATGGCCCCTTTCAACGTGTCTCCCTGTCGTGATCGGCCAGTCACGCCAGCGCTCGGCACGCCTCTGAACTGATGACGCTCTTCATTCTCGTCGGCGCGGAACGCAGCGGCCAATGCGGCCACATTCGGATGCGCCCCGAAATCAATCGTTGCGGCAGTAGGTCACTTAAGCGCCCCCTTGAAGGCTGAACGACCGCCCTGCCAGCCGGCCTGCACGGACTTCCTCTCGCATGTCGCCCGGCCTCGCTCGCCCGTGCTACAGTCGGCACATCCATGGACACGCCGGCCATCGCCACCGACGGCCTGACGCGCCGCTTCGGGGAATTCGTCGCGGTCGATGCCGTGAACCTCCACGTCGCGCCCGGCCAGTTCTTCGGGTTCCTCGGCCCGAACGGCGCCGGCAAGTCGACGACGATCCGGATGCTCACCGGCCTGCTCGCGCCGACGGCCGGCCGCGTCGAGATCCTCGGGCTCGACCTGGCCGTGCACCCGGTGGAGGTCAAGCGCCAGATCGGCGTGGTGCCGGAAGGGATGGCGCTGTTCGGCCGCCTGACGGGCGCCGAGTACCTCGACTTCGTCGGGCGGATGTACGGATTGGACCGCGCCACGGCGGCCAGGCGGGCCGCCGATCTGCTCGACTTCATGGAGTTGGCCGACCAGCCGCGCAAGGTGGTGGCCGACTACTCGCACGGCATGCAGAAGAAGCTGGCGCTCGCCGCCGCCGTCATCCACGGCCCGCGCGTCCTCTTCCTCGACGAGCCCTTCGAAGGGGTGGACGCCGTCGCGTCGAACACGCTGAAGGCGATGCTGCAGCGGATGATCGCGCGCGGCGCCACGATCTTCCTCACGTCGCACGTCCTCGAGATCGTCGAGCGGCTGTGCAGCCACGTCGCCATCATCCACCAGGGCCGGCTCGTCGCCCAGGGCTCGCTCGAGGAACTGCGGGCCGGCGTCCGTGGATCGGGCGCGGGCACCGGCACGATGACGCTCGAACAGATCTTCCTGCAGATCGTCGGCGGCACCCGCGACACGACGCAGGAGCTGTCGTGGCTCGGCTGAAGCTGCCGCCGGAGACCCGCGGCCAGTTCGCCGCGCTCGCCCGCCTGCAATGGCAGGCCTTCATCAACACCGCCTTCCGCTCGCTCCGCAGCGGCCTCGAGCTCGTCGCGCGCATTCCGATCGCGATCTTCTTCATTCTCTTCGGCCTGGGCGGGGCGACCGGCCTCGGCGTCGCCGCCTGGCACGTCGTGCACACCGGCGAACCCGGGCTCCTGGCCCTGCTCGTCTGGATCGTGTTCGCCTTCTGGCAGCTGTTCCCGCTGGTGGCCAACACCTTCATGGAACAGCTCGATGCGCCGCAGCTGCTGCGGTTCCCGCTCGACTTCCGCGCCTACGCCCTGATCCGCGTCGCCTACGGCCTGCTCGGCCCGCTCCCCGTCGTCGGCGGCCTGTGGCTGTCCGGCATGACGCTGGGCATCACCGTCGCGCAACCCGGGCTCCTCCCGTGGACGGCCCTCGTCCTGCTCGTGTTCGCGGCGTTCAACATCCTGCTGACGCGGACGATCTTCTCGTGGGCCGAACGCTGGCTCGCCCAGCGGCGCACGCGGGAGATCATGACGGTCGTCCTGTTCCTCTGCCTGATCGGCTTCCAGTTCAGCGGGCCGCTGATCAGCCGCCTGTCGGGAGGCCGCGCCGTGCGCCTCCGCCCCGTGGCCGTCGAGATCGCGAGCGTCCAGCGCTTCCTGCCGCCGGGGATGGCCGCAGAGGCGGTCGCCCTGGCCGCGCGCGGCCGGCCCGCCGGCGCGCTCGCGTACGCCGCCGGCCTCGGCGTCTGCATCGTCGCCGTCGGATGGCTGCTCGGCGTCCGCCTGCGGGCGGAATATCGCGGGGAGAATCTCAGCGAAGCGAGCGCCCGGCCCGCGGCCGGCACCGTCCGCACCGCCGCCCGGGAGGGCTGGCCGACCCTGGGCCTGCCCGGGCCGGTGGCGGCCGTGCTCGAAAAGGAGCTGCGCAGCTTCATGCGGAGCCCGCCGCTCGTCTTCATCCTGCTGATGCCGCTCGTCGTGCTCGCCCTGCTGCTCCTGGGCACGGGCGGCCCGTCGCACGGGGACGTCCCGGCCTTCATGACGCACGCGCCCGATCTGGCCCTGCCGATCGGTGCGGCCTACGCGCTCGCCTTGCTGACGAATTTCTCGTACAACGCGCTGGGCGCCGAAGGAAGCGGCGTGCAGTTGTACTTCGTGATGCCTGCGGCCTTCCGGCGGGTCGCCCTCGGCAAGAACCTCGCGCACACGGCGATCATCGCGCTGCAGGTGCTGCTCGTCTGGGGCGTGCTGACCGTGATCAGCCGGGCGCCGTCGGCCGCGATCACGGCCGTGACCTTCGCGGGGCTCTGCTTCGCGCTGCCACTGGAACTTGCGGCGGGGAACCTGCTGTCGCTGATGTTCCCGAAGAAAGTGGACTACTCGACCTTCGGCCGCCAGCGCAACTCGCGCGTCGCCGTGCTCGCCAGCCTCGTCGTCCACAGCCTGGTGTTCGGGCTGATCGGGCTGACCATCGCGGGCGCGCTCGCCTGGGCGAACCTCTGGGCCTCGGTACCTGCCCTGCTCGTCCTCGCCGGCCTGGCCCTCGGTGCCTGGGCGCTGGTCGCCGGCCGCCTCGACCGCCTCGCCCTCGCGCGGCGCGAGACCCTCATCGAGGAGTTGAGCCGCACCGGCGGGAATTGACGCCACGGTCGGCCGCGCGGCCGCTCCGGATCCGCTCGTACTCCTCCGGCGTATCGACGTCGAGGAACGCCCCTTCGTCCTCCACCGGCACGTCGGCCACCCGAGCCGCGTGCGCCCGCACCGTCGCACGGGCCCCTACGGCCGGATCCGCCTGGCGCAGATCGGCAAAGACGGCACGATCGAACAGCACCGGATGACCGTGCCGGCCGCCCCGGGCCGGCCGGACGATCGGCGCCCGCGTCCGCCGGTACGTCTCGATGACGGCCCGGACCGTCTCGGCCGACACCAGCGGCATGTCGACCGGCATCATGAGGATCGCCTCGAGGTCGGGCCGGTCGGCCGCGTCGAGCCCCGCCAGCACCGACGACAGCTGCCCTTCGTCGTACGCCGGGTTCACGACCAAACGCACGTCGAGACCGGCGGCGGCCACGGCCTCCCGGACGGCCTCGGCGCCATGGCCGATGACGACGACGACCTCGTCTGCACCCCCCTCGCGCAGCACGCGGGCGAGCCGCGCCAGAAACGTCTCCCCGCCCGCGAGCGGCAGCAGGGGCTTCGCACGTCCCATGCGGGACGAGCGGCCGGCGGCGAGGACCACGGCGGTGATCATGGCCTCCCATGCTAGATCCGAGCCGCGAGGAGGTGCGCTAGAATTCCACCACGGTCCGCTGTTCACAGGAGGCTCCCATGTCCCTCTTCGCGCTCTCCGAGGACTTGCGCACGGTTTGCCCGGCCGGGAGGCCGGCCCTCGCAGCTGACGATTCTGTCGTGTCCTGGCTCGCCGGCGATGACGAAGACGCCGACGATGAGGATGAGGACGACGACCTCGACGACCTGGACGACCTCGATGGCGACGACGAGGATGATGAAGACGAGGACGACTGGGGCGACGAGGAAGAAGAGGAGTGGCAGGTGAGCGGATCTGGCACGCCGCGCCAAACTCGGCCGTTCGCTTGACTTTCGGGGGTGGAAATCCCTACACTTCCCCACGTCTTCAAGCTCAGCACCATAGGGTCTTCATCGCCTCCGGCGCACAGGGATGCCGGAAGCGGGCTTCTGAAGACCACCCGGCGCCCCGTTGAGCACGCGCCGGTATGGTCCGATTTGCAGGTGGGGGCGGCCGGCCGGCGGGCCGGCGCCCCGCGCCAGAGCTCGAGGCTCCTGCGCGCGTCGTGAGCCCGGCATCCTTCCGGCCCACGCTCGAGAGCGTAAGCCGCCTCGTCCGCCCTCGGGATGTTCTCGGGGGTTTTCGTCACGGAGGACACGGGTATGCCGACGGGCACGATTGCACGGCTCCTCATCGACAAAGGCTTCGGCTTTATTCGCGATGAAGGGGGAATCGAGCACTTCTTCCATCGCAGCTCCGTCCGCGGTGCGGTGTTCGAGCTGCTGCGCGAAGGCCAGCGGGTCGAGTTCACGCCGGAGGACTCGGCCAAGGGGCCGCGCGCCGGTGAGGTTCGCCTGATCGAGGGCTAGAGCCGAGTCTCTCCGCCTGGTGCTCCGGTCCCGGTCACGGGGCCGGAGCCATTCGTTGTCGCTGCGCCGCCCGCCCCGTTGCAAGCCCCGGGGGTCGTTCGCGTTGTCAGTCCGCGTCCGCGACATCTGAGTGTTCTTCCGCCTCCCGGCCGGCCGACCCTTCCGCCCGATGGAAGCGAACGGGGCCCGGTGGCCCTCCCGGTCTTCAAAATCGGTCGCTCCCCGCTGACGCGGGGGGGCTGGGTTCGACTCCCAGGCGCTTCCGCCAACGCATCCCTTCCGCTGCCTCCTCACGACCCGGCCGTCAGCACCGGGACCGTGTACGGGCCCGCCACAAACATCAGCCGTCAGCGCGCGAGCAGGTCGAGCAGCGCGGTCGGATCGGACAGGTCGGCCAGCACCAGATCCGGCGCGCAGGCGGCCAGCTCCTCCACGCCGTGCGAGCCGGTGGCGACCGCGACAACCCGCGCGCCGCCGGCCCGCGCGCACGCCACGTCGAGCGGCGTGTCGCCGACGATCAGGAGATCGGCCGCGGTCACCTGCGGCCGCCCGCGCTGCCGCGTCCGCTCGAGCGCGAGCGGCACCAGCGCGTTCCGATCGGCCGCCTCGTCGCCGAACGCCCCGAAGCCGAAGTAGCGCCACAGATCGAAGTGTTCGAGCTTGATGCGGGCGGCGGCTTCGTAATTGCCCGTCAGCAGCGCCAGCGTCACGTCGTCGCGCTGCTGCAGCGTCTCGAGCAGCGGACGGACACCGGGCATCACGCCGTAACGCGGCCCGCCGACGGGAACCTCGGCCCGGAGGATCTCGTGATAGCGGGCCTTGAAGCGGTCGTGGACCTCGGGCGCGAGGTCGACGCCGGCCCGGGCGGCGGCGTCGGCGAGAATCAGCGGATCGGTCCGGCCGGGCATCGGGATGCCCCGGAACGCGTCGGGCACCGCGAACAGCTCCTCGAACGCCCGCGTCATCGCGCGGCCGCCCGCCCCGCCGGTGAGCACCAGCGTGCCGTCGATGTCGAACAGGATGACCGTCGCGGTGCGGGCCGCCGCCGGGGGCGCGATCGATCCGGCGTCAGGCGCCCCGCTCACGCTTCGGCCCGGACGTTGCCGGCGCGCGGGCCCTTCGGCGACGGCTCCTCGTCGAAGGCCACGCGCTGGCCTTCCGCGAGCCGGTCGAACGCGCCGTCACGCACGGCGCTGCGATGGAAGAACCACTCCTGTCCGCCGTCGTCGCGGATGAAACCGAATCCCCGATCGCGGACCAGACGCTTGATCGTTCCGCTTGGCATCCGAAACTCCCTTGCTGCAACCGGACGTCGTTGCCCGCCCGATGGTCTCAATTGTCGATCCTCCCCGCGCGTCGCTGCAACGATTCCGGCCATGGCCGGGCTGGCCCAGCCCGGCCGCGGAGGGCGGTCCCGTCGCACGCGCAGCGTCGTGGCGTCGTCAGGCAGGATCAGCGGCGGTCGAACCACCGGCTCCAGCCGCCCGCCGCCTTCAGGGCGCCGGTGGCCGGCTGGTGCGAGAGCGGCGTGGCGGCGGCCGCGCGCGCGAACGGCTTGTCGGCGGTGATCATCAGCACCGCCAGCTCGCGGCGCGCGGCGATGGCCCGGATGTCGGCGGCCAGGCGCCCGGCCGCCTCGGGCGTCAGGCCGGCGCTCGGATGCTCCATCAGCACCAGTTGCGGATCGAGCGCGAGCGCGCGCGCCAGCCGCAGCCGGGCCCGCGTCTCGGGCGAGGCCGCGCCGACGAGGTCACCGGCACGATCCTCGGCCAGGCCGACCTCCTCGCGCAGGCGGGTGATGCCCGGCAGGGCGTCCGCGGGGATGTCGTCGAGCGCCAGCGTGAAGGGGACAGCCAGGTTCTGCAGCACGGACAGCTGCTCGAGGAGCACCACGCGTTCGCTGACCATCCCCAGCCGGTCGATGAGCGTCAGCCACTCGTCGCCGTCCGCGATCTCGGCCGTCGTCCGGCCGAACAGCCGGACCTCCCCTTCGTCGGGCAGCGTCACGCCGGTGATGAGGTTCATCAGGACCTCGCCGGCCGGCTGCTCGACGTCGAGCAGCGCCACCGAGGCGCCGCGCGCCAGCGTCAGGGCGTCGAGGCGAAGCGGCCGGAGGCCGCCGTAGGCCTTCCGGATGCCACGCAGTTCGAGGATGGGAGCGGGGTCTGCGGACATGGGGTGCGGGCCGGCGCCGCTCAGGAGTGCTCTCCGCCGCGGCCCTCGCGGCGGGCCACGAACGCCTCGAACCGCTCGCGGGGCAGCCGCACGGCGCCGGGCGCCTCGACGCCGTGCGCGCCGCCGCCATGGAAATCCGATCCGCCGGTCACGGCCAGACCGTGGCGCGCGGCCATGTCGAGGTAGAACGCCGTCGTATCCGGATCGTGCTCCGAGTGGTAGGCCTCGAGCGCGTCCAGCCCGGCGTCGATCATCGGCGGAATCACCTCGTCGCGGTTGAGCAGGCCGGGATGGGCCAGCGACGCCAGGCCGCCGGCTCGCACGATCGCCTGCACCGCCTCGGCCGGCGACGGCCCCTGCCGCGCCACGAACGCCGGCCGGCCCGATCCCAGAAACCGGTCGAACGCCTCCCTGGTGTCGCGCACGTAGCCCCGCTCGACCAGCGCCCGCGCGATCCACGGCCGGCCGACCGCCCGGCCCGGCTGCGCCACCGCGGGCTGCAGCACGGCCTCGATATCGATCGGCATGCCGAGTTCCGCCAGCCGCGCCGCCATGGCCCGCGCCCGATCGAGTCGCTGTGCCCGTCCGCGCGTCAGGAACCGCTGCAGTTCGGCCGACGCCGGATCGATGAAGTAGCCGAGCACGTGGACGTCGCGCCCGTCGTGGACCGCCGTGATCTCGATCCCCGGCACCGCCTGCAGCCCCTCGGCCGCCGCCAGCCGGGCGACCTCGTCCACGGCCGCCACGGTATCGTGATCCGTGACGCTCATCACCCGCAGGCCGGCGTCGCGGCACAGCCGGACCACTTCGGCCGGCGTACACAGGCCGTCCGACGCCGTCGTGTGCATGTGCAGATCGATCATTCGGGGAATCCGGCAGAAGACCGGGCGCGGCCGGTCGGTCAGGCGCGCGCCCGCCGCGCAGCCGGGCGGCGGGCGCGCTCGCGGCCCTGCCGCTTCAGCAGGGCGCGGTACTCGCGGATCAGCAGGTCCAGGTGCGTGCGCTCCTCGTCGGCGAACTCGAGGAAGATCTGCTTCCCCTCCGAGTCCTCGAACCGCTCGCCGTAGCGCTTGAAGAAGCGGTGCGAGCCCCGCTCGCACTTGATGCCGATCATCAGGGCCTGCAGGTCGTTGACGCCCTTGCGCAGCTGCTCGGCCCCCTCGGCGAACAGGCCGTGGGCGGCCCCCTTGAAGAAGAGGAACGTCGGCCGGGCCTCGAGCTGCGGGTCCTGCCGCAGCAGGGCCTGGTAGCGGCCTTCGAGCGCGGCGAGGTGCTCGCCCTCCTCCTGCGCCAGCCGCCGGAAGACCGCCCGGCCGCGGGCATCCTTCGTCATGGCGGCCGCCCGCGTGTAGAACTCGAGGCCGCTCCGCTCGGTCGCAATCGCAATCCGCAGCGCGTCGCGCGCGAACAGCAGCTCGGTCGTCCCGCCGTCGGCCGGCGCCGGCCGCCCCGTGCGGCAGGCCTCGCACGTCCCGTAGATCTGCAGCACGCTCTGCCGGGCCGTGAAGTTCCGCGCCGCCGCCACCTCTTCGATCAGCGCCTCGACGTCCGAGCTCAGGAACTCGGACGACCGGTTGCACGACTTGCAGATGAGATGGAAGTGCCGCGGGTGCCGGTAGGAGTGCTCGAAGCGGAACCGTCCCTCGCCGAAGTCGACCTTGCGCGCGATGCCCGCGTCGACCATCCACTGCAGGGTGCGATAGACGGTCGCCCGGCTGATGCGATGGTCCTCTCCCCGGATGAGATCGACCAGGTCGTCGGCGCTGAGGTGCCCTTCCTGGCGCAGGAAGACGTTGACGATGAGGTCGCGCTTGCTGGAGCGCTTCCCGCCCGCCGGGCGCAGCCGATCGAGATCGAGTGGGGGAGTGTCCATGACTGTCGACCGCACACCCTGGGACGGACGCGCTGTGGCGCGCGGCCAACAGTCAGCGGTCGGGGCACCGACCGCGCGGACTAGTAGTGGCCGTGCGCCGCGCTCTCGCCTTCGCCGTCAACCGTGAACGACTGGCCGCAGCCGCACGTCGAGGTCGCGTTCGGGTTCCTGATCGTGAAGCCGCCGCCGGTGACGGTGTCCACGTAGTCCACTTCGGCGCCAATCAGGTAGCGGATGCTGATCGGGTCGACGTACAGCCTGATGCCGTTCGACTCGAACACCTGATCGGCGTCTCCGCTGGCGTTCTCCTCGATCATCAGCCCGTACTGGAAGCCCGAGCAGCCGCCGCCCTGCACGAACACGCGCAGGCCGCTGCCGGCCTTGTTCTCCTCGGCGAGAAGCTCGGTAATCTTCGACGCTGCCGTCGGCGACACGTTGATCATGGCCCGGAGTCTCCTGTCCCTGCGTCAGAAAAGCGTAACCCTCATTATAGCAGCCCGTTCCGGGCTGCCAACCCGCCGGCCACCTGGCTCGCGGGCCAGACGAGCGCCATCCCGTTGATATTCAAGGACTTGACTCGATCGAGCCCGGGCTGGCCACCTCAGCCCTTCAGCGCCGCCAGATGCTCGCCCGACGCCGCCTCGACGTCCTGGTGGAGGCTCTTCCCATGGGCGTCCATCGTGACGATCGCCGGGAAGTCCTGCACGTGCAGGTGCCACATGGCCTCCGGCGTGCCGAACTCCATCAGCGAGACGCCGTCCACCCGCTCGATGCACCGGGCGTAGAACTGCGCCGCGCCGCCGATGGCGTTGAGGTAGACCGCGCCGGTCTCCTGCAACGCGGCGAGGGTCTTCGCGCCCATGCCCCCCTTGCCGATGACGGCCCGGATGCCGTACCGCCGGAGGATCTCCCCCTGGTACGGCTCCTCGCGGATGCTGGTCGTCGGCCCGGCGGCGGTCACCCGCCAGCCCTCCCCGTCGCGCGCCACCACGGGGCCGCAGTGGTACAGCACCGTGCCGCGCAGATCGACCGGCGGCTCGTGCTTCATCAGGTGGGCGTGCACCGCATCGCGGCCGGTGAACATCCGGCCGGAGATCAGCACGACGTCGCCGACGTGCAGGCCGCGGATCTGCTCTTCGGTGATCGGCGCCTGCAGCCGGATCTCCCGGCCCGTTCGCTGGAAGCCGGCCTGGTCGATCATCGGCACGACGGGGACCGCGGGATCGCGATAGAGCCATTCGCGGATGGCGCCCGTCTGCGCATCGAGCACGACGCCGAGCCGCCGGTAGGCCCAGCAGTCGTAAGCGACCGACACGAAGAAGCTGGCGGGCAGCCGGTTCAGGGCGCCGATCTTGCAGCCGATCAGGCTGACCTTCCCGCCGAAGCCCATCGTCCCGACGTCGAGACTGTTCACCGTCCGCATGATGGTCGCTTCGAGCTCGGCCAGCCGCGCGTCCGGGTTCACGTCGTCGAGCGTCCGGAACAGCTGTTCCTTCGCGTGCAGGTAGCCGGCGGTCCGGTCGCCGCCGATGCAGACGCCGACCGCGCCCGGGCTGCACCCCTTGCCCTGCGCCTTCCAGACGGCGTGCAGGATGCACTTGCGCACCCCTTCGAGCGTGCGGTCCGCGCGCCCGAGGTGCTCGAGCTCGCACGGCACCGAGTACTGCGCGTTCATGTTCTCGCAGCCGCCCCCCTTGAGGATCAGGCGGATGTCGATGGCGTCGCGCTCCCACTGCTCGAAGTGGACGATCGGCGTTCCCGGCCCGAGGTTGTCGCCGGAGTTCTGGCCGGTGATCGAGTCCACCGAGTTCGGCCGCAGCTTGCCGCGGCGGGTGGCCTCGGCAATCGCCTCCCGGATCTGCTGGCGCATCCAGATCTGGTTGGCGCCGACGGGAACCTTCACCTCGAAGGTCGGCATGCCCGTGTCCTGGCAGATGGCGCCTTCGCCCCCGGCGGCCAGATCGATGTTCTGCGCGATGATCGTGAGCGCCTGCGCGGCGCGCGTGCCGGCGGGCTCGCTGCCCAGGGCGCCGCGCATGGCCGCGCGCACGTCCGGGGGGAGATCGGTGGAGGTGCGGATGATGAGCTGAAGGACGCTGTCGAAGAAGGCGGGCAACATACGGAGAGTATAATTCAACGAACGGGCCGCTTCCGGCCGCGCCCGCGCGCCTCCCCCGCGCCACGCGCCCTCCACGGAACCGCCAGGAGGTCCGGCGATGGACTATCGCATCGAGCACGATTCGCTGGGCGAACGGCGGGTGCCCGCCGCGGCGTACTACGGCATCCAGACCGTCAGGGCGCTCGAGAACTTCCCCATCAGCGGCCTGAAGGCCCCGGCCGAGCTCGTCACCGCCACGGTGCTCGTGAAGAAGGCCGCCGCCGAGGCGAACCAGGCGCTGGGCCGACTCGCGCCGGAGGTCGGCCGGGCGATCGTCCGCGCGGCCGACGACGTCCTGGGCGGCGGGCTGCGCGATCAGTTCGTCGTCGACGTGTACCAGGCGGGCGCCGGCACGTCGCACCACATGAACGTCAACGAGGTGCTGGCCAATCGGGCCGCGGAGCTGCTCGGCGAGCCCCGCGGGCGCTACGCGATCGTCCACCCGAACGATCACGTCAACATGGGCCAGTCGACCAACGACGTCTTCCCGACGGCCACGCGCCTGGCGCTGCTCATCGGCACCCCCGACCTCGTGCAGGCCGCCCGCGATCTCTCCCGGGCGTTCGCCGCCCGCGCCACCGAGTGCGCCGACGTCGTGAAGACCGGTCGGACGCACCTGCAGGACGCGGTCCCCATCACCCTCGGACAGGAGTTCAGCGGCTACGCGGCCTGCCTCGACGCCGCCGCCGACGGGGTGGGCGACGCGGCCGACGCGCTTCTCGAGCTGAATCTGGGTGCCACGGCCGTCGGCACCGGCCTGAACGCCGGCGACGAGTACCGCGATCGGGCCCTCGCGAACCTCGGCTACTACACCGGCCTCGAGCTGCGGCCCGCCCGGAATCCGTTCCGCGTGACGCAGAGCATGGGCGACGTGCTCGCCTACTCGGGCGCCCTCCGGCGGCTGGCCGTCGAGCTCTCGAAGATCGCCAGCGACCTGCGGCTGCTCAGCATGGGGCCGCGCGCCGGCCTCGCGGAAATCGCCCTGCCGGCCGTGCAGCCCGGCTCCTCGATCATGCCGGGCAAGGTGAACCCGTCGATCCCCGAAATGGTGAATCAGGTCTGCTTCCAGGTGATGGGCTGCGACACGACCGTCGCGATGGCGTGCGAGGCGGGCCAGCTCGAGCTGAACGTGATGATGCCGGTCATCGCGTGGAACGTCCTCCACGCGTCCACGATCCTGCGGCAGGCGATGCGCGTGCTCGCGGAGCGCTGCGTCAGCGGGATCGCCGCCCACGCCGCACACGCCCGCGAGCTGCTCGAGCGCAGCACGGCGACGGCGACCGCCCTCAGCCCGTACCTCGGGTACGCCGTCACCGCGGAGATTGCGCAGGACGCCGTGCGGACCGGCAAGCCGGTGCGGGCGATCGTCCTCGATCGCGGGCTGCTCACCGCCGAGGAGCTGGATCGCATCCTCTCGGCCGAGGCGATGACCCGGCCGGGCGTGGCCGGACACCAGGACACCGCGGCCGGACGCTCGCGCCGCACGAGCCGCTGATGCCGTCACCGGGCCGCACGATCGCCCTCGTCGCCGCGCTGATGTTGGCCGCCCTGGCAGGCGGGCCGGCCGCCGCCCGTCGCGCAACCGGCCAGGCCCCCCCACCGGCCCCGCAAGCGGTTCCCCAGTCGCACCGGCTCTTCCCTCCGCTGGATCTCGGCCTGCTCGATGCGCCGGACCGCGATCTGTGGCAGAAGCCCGACTTCATCATGGACGAGCTCGGCATCGCCGACGGCTCGGTGGTGGCCGACCTGGGGGCGGGCAGCGGCTGGTTCACCGTACGGCTGTCCCGGCGCGTCGGCCCCAACGGCCTGGTCTACGCCGAGGACATCCAGCCGCAGATGATCGAGGTCATCAACCGCCGGATCGACCTGGAGGGGATGCACAACGTGAAGACGATTCTCGGGACGCCGGACGATCCCTATCTGCCCGCCGGCAAACTCGACGCAGTGCTGATCGTCGATGCGTACCACGAGATCGAGAACCCCGTCGCGCTGCTGCGCCACGTCGCGGACGCGCTGAAGCCGGACGGCCGCGTCGGAGTCGTCGACTTCACCCCGGGTGACGGCGGCCCGGGCCCGTCGGCCGCCGACCGCCCCGACCCGGCGTCCATCGTCCGGACGGCCGGAGAGGCCGGCCTGCATCTCGTCAAGCACGAGAACGTGCCGCCGTACGAGTTCCTGCTGATATTGGGGAAGTAGGTCCGCACCGAGCTGAAGCTCGGCGCCTACGACCGGAGAAAGGCTCGTCGGCGGCTGGAGACTTCGCCGGAGGCTACGCCGAGCCGAGGACAGGCGAATCCGAGGCGAGGCGTTTGCGTCGCCTACTCCTGCTGGCTGCCGCGCAGCCCGGTCAGCTTCCAGAGCCCCGGCATCACGCCGGCCGCGAGGAACAGCTTGAAGATGTCGGCCAGCACGAACGGGTACACGCCTGCGGCGAGCGCCGCCTGGAATCCGCCGGCGGCCGACGGCGTCATGAGCGCGAGCCACGCCGTGCCCGACGCGTAGATGACCACGAGGCCGGCCGCCATCGCGGCCACGCTGCCGAGGTACCGCCGGTCGAGACCCCGCTCGGCGAGCCAGCCGGCCACGAACGCGGCTACCGGGTAGCACAGCAGGTAGCCGCCCGTCGGGCCCGCCAGCCGGGCGAGGCCCTGCGGCAGGAGCGGCGATGCGGCAAAGACCGGCAGGCCGAGGAGTCCGAGCGCGAGATACGCAACCTGGCTCCACATGCCGAGGGTGCTGCCGAGCGCCACGCCGCCGAGCAGCACGATCATCGGCTGGAAGGTCAGCGGCACGGGCGTGAAGGGCAGCGGCACGCTGACCTGCGCGGCCGCGGCCGTCAGGGCGGCCATCAGCAGCACGGCGGCGGCGCGGACGCCCCGCTGGCTGGCGGCCGAATCAATCCGGTCGGTCACGGCACTGAAGAACGTCGGCCGGACCATGGCATCTGAAGTCGTTCGCGTCATAGGGGAGAAATTCTAGCGTATGGCCGTGGCCTTGACAATTGCGGGCAGCGACCCGAGCGGCGGCGCCGGTCTGCAGGCCGACCTCAAGACCTTCGCCGCGCACGGGGTCTACGGCACCAGCGTCGTCACCGCCGTCACGGCCCAGAGCACGCAGGGTGTGGTCGACAGCTTCCCCCTGCCGGCCGACGTCGTCTCGGCGCAGCTCGACGCGTTGGGTGGCGACATCGTGGTGGATGCCACGAAGACGGGCATGCTGGGCACCAGCGCCATTGTCGAGGCGGTCGCGGCGATGATCGTCTCGCTCGACCTGCCGCGCGTGGTCGTCGATCCCGTGCTGACCGCGACGGGCGGTGGCAACCTGCTCGCCCCCGACGCGATCTCCACGCTGAAGCACGAGCTGCTCCGGCATGCCTGGGTCGTCACGCCGAACGTCCCCGAGGCCGAGATCCTGTCGGGCCTCCCGATCCGGACGCTCGACGACGTGAAGGAGGCGGCGGAACGGATCCAGCGGCTCGGCCCGCGCGCGGTCGTCATCAAGGGCGGGCACCTCGCCGGTTCCCAGGCGATCGACCTGCTGTTCGACGGCGAGCAGATGATCGAGTTCCCCGCCCCGCGCCTGCCCGGGCCGCCGGCCCACGGCACCGGCTGCGCCTTCTCGGCGGCGCTCGCCGCCGGTCTGGCGCTCGGCTGCTCGCTGCCCGACGCGACCGAACGCGCGAAGCGCTACGTAACCGGCGCGCTGCGCCACCGGCTCACCATCGGACAGGGGGCGCCCCTGCTGGACCATTTCTGGGAGAGTCGAGAGCGAAGCTGAGCGTGTTCCTGTTGCTCGGAAGTGCGACCCTTGCGAGCCCCCAACAGCCGGCGTCGGGCCCGCCGCCGGCCGCTCCGTGCGACGCCACCTGCACCTCGACACCCCCGCCGTCCTCGTCGCCTGCGTCGCCTGCGCCTTCCACCCCGCCGGACACCATCGGGGCGCAGCCGAGCCCTGTAGGTTCGGACGCGTGCGGGACGGAGATCTTCTTGACCGGCGTCGTCTGCGGCCTCGCCCCCGGATCGGATTCCTGCGGGAGCATGATGGAGACGATGACCGACGTGTGCCAGCAGTAGGCGTCCGCGTCGCCCCGCCGATCGGTGCACGGCACTCCGCACCCGCCCGTGGTCGTCAGTGGCGACGAGCGTCCCGTCCTCGAGGGAGAGGACGGGACGCCCTTCGCCGCGCCGCTCGCGTCAGGCTGTAAACCGTGCCCTCCAGACAGGCCCTGCGCCCCGCTTGCTATACTTGAAGTGATGTCCGTCCCCCTGCTGGCGATTGGTCCGGCTCCGATTGACGTCGCGGCGCTGGCGGCCACGCTGGCCGAGGAGCCCGCCGGTCGCAGCCTCTCGGACGGCGCGATCGTGACCTTCCTCGGGACGGTCCGGAACCACAACCTCGGTCGAGCGGTCCAATATCTGGAATACGAAGCCTACGAGCCGCTGGCGCTCCGGGCGTTCGAGCGGATTGCGGCCGAGGCGGCGGATCGCTGGCCCTCGGTGCGCCTGGCGCTCCACCACCGGGTGGGACGGCTCGAGATCGGCGAGGCCAGCATCGCCATCGTGACGGCGTCGCCGCACCGTGCCGAGGCGTTCGGCGCCTGCCGCTACGCGATCGAGCGGGTGAAGCAGATCGCGCCGATCTGGAAGAAGGAACATTTCGACGGCGGCGATGTCTGGATCGAGGGGGCTGTGGCCGACCCGGACGATGCCACCGCGCGCGAGGAGGCGTACCGGCGGGCATGCGCATAACCGTCCGGCTGTTCGCGCGGCTGCGGGATCTCACCGGCGCGGCGGAACTGACGCGCGACGTCCCGGCCGGCGCCACCGTCGGGCAGGTCTGGGCGCAGCTCACCGGCGAGTTCCCGGCGCTGGCGGCCTACGGCCCGTCGCTCTCGAGCGCGGTCAACGCCGACTACGCCCGGATGGACGCGCCGGTCGCCGACGGCGACGAAGTAGCGTTCCTGCCGCCGGTGTCGGGGGGATGACGGTCGTCGCAATGTGCAACGGGCAATGAGCAATGAGTTGCCCCACACGGACCCCGCGCAGAGAGACAAGAGCGCCTGCGGCCACGCCGAGCCGAGGACAGGTGAATCCGAGGCGAGGCGTCAGCGAAAGCTCGCGGCGGGGGTGGGGCCCCGCCGCCACTGAAGAATGCCAGCGCCTGCGGCCACGCCGAGCCGAGGACAGGTGAATCCGAGGCGAGGCGTCAGCGAAAGCTCGCGGCGGGGGTGGGGCCCCGCCGCCACTGAAGAATGCCG
>JAGWRA010000103.1 GCA_028876655.1 Acidobacteriota bacterium
CGGCTGCTGATAGACCTCCACGGGACCGAATGGCGTCGACACAGAGCCAATCGGCGACGCGCTGGGAAGGAGCACGGTCGAACAGTCAGCGGTCGTGGGGATTGGGTACACCGCCGCAACCGGCTGGTTGCGGCGGCCCGTGATGTCTCCGGCGGAGGCGCCCGCGGCTATTCGACCCGTTCCGTCGTCTCGTCGGCCGCGATGCGGAGCGACCGCAGGAACCGGCGGTCGTTGGCCGTGACCTCCATGGCCCGGCGTGGCGCCGCCGCGCGGGCGGTGGCGGTCCGGACCGGCGCGCCGGGAGCCGGCCGGCTGACGAAGCCGACCACGGCTTCGAGCGAGACCTTCATGTCGTAGCCCGCCGCCCGCACGCGTTCGCGGCACGCTTCCACCTCGGCGTTCTCGGCGACCGCGGCAGCGATCGCGTCGGCCAGCTCGCGTGCGAAGCGGTTCACGACGTCGTCCATCCTGCTCCCTCCTCATCGCCGCCGGGCCGGGTTCCGGGGCGTCTCCCGATTGCGACCTGACTACACCGGGGCGGGTGACAGGGATCGGGCAGCTGGCTCGTTCATGGTGTGTAGGATTGAGAGAAGTCGGATGCAGGCATTCTAAGCTCCGCCTCAGACACTGTCAAGGCAGCGGCGGTGCCGCAACCGGCGGCGCGACATGTGGATCGCGGTAGAATCCATGTTCATGGCGTCACGGCCCTCATCCTCGTCCCCACACCTGGCCCGCACGCCCGACGATCTCGGGTCGTGGGATCCCCTGCGCGATCTCGGCTTCCCGGGCGAGTTCCCGTACACCCGCGGAATCCAGCCGACGATGTACCGGGGGCGCCTGTGGACGATGCGGCAGTACGCCGGCTTTGCGACGGCGGCGGAATCGAACGCCCGGTACCGCTACCTGCTCGAGCAGGGCGTCAGCGGCCTCAGCGTCGCCTTCGATCTGCCGACGCAGATGGGCTACGACTCCGACCACCCGCTGGCGGCGGGCGAGGTGGGCAAGGTGGGCGTGGCCATCGACTCGATCGAGGACATCGCGACCCTGTTCGACGGCATCCCGCTCGATCGGGTCTCGACGTCGATGACGATCAACGCGACGGCCATCATCCTGCTCGCGCTCTACGTCGCCGAGGCGCGGCGGCAGGGCGTCGCGCCAGCGGCGCTGTCGGGGACGGTGCAGAACGACATCCTGAAGGAGTACGTGGCGCGGGGGACCTACATCTACCCGCCGCGGGCCTCGCTGCGCATCGTCACGGACATCTTCGCCTACTGCGAGCAGTCGCTGCCGCAGTGGAACACGATTTCGATCAGCGGGTATCACATCCGCGAGGCCGGGTCGACGGCGGTCCAGGAGGTCGCCTTCACGCTCGCCAACGCGATCGCCTACGTCGACGCGGCGGTGGCATCGGGCCTCGACGTCAACAGGGTGGGCCGGCGGCTCTCGTTCTTCTTCAACGCCCACAACGACTTCCTCGAGGAGATCGCGAAGTTCCGGGCGGCGCGCCGGCTCTGGGCGCGGCTGATGCGCGAGCGGTTCGGGGCGACCGATCCGCGGGCGCAGCAGCTGCGGTTCCACACGCAGACGGCCGGCAGCACGCTGACGGCCCAGCAGCCCGACAACAACGTGGTGCGCGTGGCGCTGCAGGCGCTGGCCGCGGTCCTGGGCGGGACGCAGTCGCTCCACTGCAACGGGCGCGACGAGGCGCTGGCGCTCCCCACCGAGGAATCGGCGCGCATCGCGCTCCGCACACAGCAGATCATCGCGCACGAGAGCGGCGTCGCCAACACCGTCGACCCGGTCGCCGGCTCGTGGGCGATCGAGCGGCTGACCGACGACATCGAGCACCAGGCCCGCGAGACGCTGGCGCGCATCGAGCACGCCGGCGGCACGCTGGCGGCCATCGAAGCCGGGCTGATCCAGCGCGAGATCCAGGATGCGGCGTACCGGGCGCAGCTCGCCATCGACGGGGGCGAGGCGGTGGTCGTCGGCGTGAACCGGTTCACGGACCACGCGGCCGACGGCCAGGCGCCGTCGATCGAAGTCTTCCAGGTCGATCCCGAGGTCGAACGGCAGCAGATTGCGCGGGTGCGGGCCGTCCGGGCGGGCCGCAGCCGCAACGCGTGGCAGCGGGCCCTCGACCAGGTGACCGCCGCGGCGCGCGACGGCCGGAACCTGGTGCCGCCGATCGTCGACGCCGTCGAGGCGCGCGCGACGGTCGGCGAGATCGCCGACGCCCTGCGGGCCGAGTTCGGCGAGTATCGCGACACCTTCGAGGGCTAGGCGCCTCGCGCGCCACGACCGCGGGCAGACGATGAGACCAGGAGGCACGACGCCGGCGGACGCGCCCGGGGGGAGCACGCCGGCCGGCCCGGCGGCGGCACCGGTCCTGCTGCAGGTCGAGGATCTCCGCACCGGCTTCGAGGCGGACGGGCGGACGCTGGTCGCCGTGGACGGCGTCAGCTTCACGCTGCACGTGGGCGAGACGCTCGGCCTGGTCGGCGAGTCGGGCAGCGGCAAGTCGGTCACCGCCTTCTCCATCGTCCGCCTCGTCCAGCCCCCCGGCCGCATCCTCGGCGGCCACGTCCGCTTCCGCGGGCGCGACCTGCTCGCACTCGACGAGGCCGAGATGCGCCGCGTGCGCGGCGCCGACATCGCCCTGATCTTCCAGGAACCCTCGACCGCCCTCAATCCCGTCTACACCATCGGCGACCAGATCGCGGAAGCGCTGCTGGTGCACGGCCGGGCGTCGCGCCGCGAAGCGCTCGATCGCGCGCAGGAGCTGCTGGAGGCCGTGCGGATCCCCGATCCGGCGACCCGCCTGCGCGACTATCCCCATCAGCTCTCGGGCGGACAGCGGCAGCGCGTGCTGATCGCCATGGCACTCGCCTGCCATCCCGCGCTCGTCATCGCCGACGAGCCGACCACGGCCCTCGACGTCACGGTGCAGGCGCAGATCCTCGAGCTGCTGCGCGACATGCAGCAGCGCTTCCACCTCTCGCTGCTGCTCATCACCCACGACCTCGGTGTCGTCGCGGAGACGGCCGACCGGGTCGCGATCATGTACGCGGGCCGGATTGTCGAGGAAGGACCGGTGCGGACGATCTTCCGGGAGCCGGCCCATCCCTACACGCGCGGCCTGCTGGCCTCGATTCCCGGCGGGACGCCCGGCGAACGGCTCCACGCGATCGAGGGGACAGTGCCGTCGCTCGACGCCCTGCCCCGCGGCTGCGCGTTCGGTCCGCGGTGCCCCGATCGCTTCGCCGCATGCGACGCCGAACGGCCGCCCGCCTATCCGGTGGGCGCGGACCACACGGCGCGCTGCTTCCTCCACCGGACCACCTGATGCCGCTCGTCGAGGTGCGCCATCTCGTCAAGGAGTTCCCGCGCCGCCGCCGGCTGCTGCGGCCGGTCCCCGGCGTCCGCGCCGTCGACGACGTCAGCTTCACGATCGAGGAGGGCGAGACGTTCGGGCTGGTCGGGGAGACCGGCAGTGGCAAGACGACGACCGGGCGCTGCCTGCTGCGGCTGATCGAACCGACGTCGGGCGAGGTCCGCTTCCGCGGCGAGGACGTCCTGAAGGCGTCACCCGCGCGGCTGCGCGAGCTGCGGCGCGACATGCAGATCGTCTTCCAGGACCCCTACTCGTCGTTGAACCCCCGCATGCGCGTCGGGGCCATCGTCGAAGAGCCGCTGGCCATCCACGGGCTGGGGACGCGGGCGGAGCGACGGCGACGGGTGGACGAGCTGTTCGGGCTGGTGGGGCTCGACCCGGCGCACCGCGACCGGTACCCGCACCAGTTCAGCGGCGGCCAGCGGCAGCGGATCGGCCTCGCGCGGGCACTGGCGCTGAACCCGTCGTTCGTCATCGCCGACGAGCCGGTGTCGGCGCTGGACGTCTCGATCCAGGCGCAGGTCGTCAACCTGCTGCTCGACCTGCAGCGGCGCCTGCAGCTTTCCTACCTCTTCATCGCGCACGACCTGCGGCTCGTGCGGCACATCTGCTCGCGGGTGGCCGTGATGTACTTCGGGCGGATCGTCGAGCTGGCGCCGACGGCGGCCCTGTTCGAGGCGCCGCAGCATCCCTACACGCGCGCCCTGCTGTCGGCGATCCCCGTGCCCGATCCCGATGCGCGGCCCTCGCGCCTCGTCCTGGACCCGTCGGCTTTCGATCGGGCGGCCCCGCTGCGGGAAGTGCGGCCCGGGCACTGGGCGGCGGTGGGGGAATAGGGAGCGGGGCGCGGAACTCGCCTACGCGGCCCGCCGGACGTCGTCTTCGACCTTGCCGTCGCGGATGTGGATCACGCGATGGGCGAAGGCGGCGATGTCGGGCTCGTGCGTGACGAGGACGATGGTGTTGCCCGACTGGTGGAGCCGGTCGAAGAGCGCCATGATCTCGGCGCCGGTCTTCGAGTCGAGGTTCCCGGTCGGCTCGTCGGCGAGCAGGATCGAGGGGTTGTTGACGAGGGCGCGGGCGATCGCCACGCGCTGGCGCTGCCCGCCCGACAGTTCGTTCGGCCGGTGGCTCATGCGGCTGGCCAGCTCGACCCGTTCGAGGGCCTGGCGCGCGCGCTGCTGGCGGTCCTTGGCCGGGACGCCGGCGTAGATGAGCGGCAGCTCGACGTTGTGCAGGGCCGTCGCGCGCGGCAGCAGGTTGAACGTCTGGAACACGAACCCGATCTCTTCGTTCCGGATCCGGGCCAGTTCGTTGTCGTTCATCGTGCTGACCTCCTTGCCGTTCAGCAGGTAGGTCCCCTTGCTCGGCGTGTCGAGGCAGCCGATCAGGTTCATCAGCGTCGACTTTCCCGAGCCGGACGGTCCCATGATGGCGACGTATTCGCCCTTATGAATTTCGATGCTCACTCCGCGCAGGGCATGCAAGTGCTCTGAACCCATCTCGTAGGTCTTCCAGAGGTCTTCGGTCAGGATCGCGATATGGGCGGCTACCAGATCCTGGCGGAAATTTTGCGCGGTAACGTCTTGCACAGCCATGCGGTTAAGCCTCAGTGGGATTTAGAAAGCGCATCCATATTAACTTGCCAAACCAAGTCCCGCGGCAACAGAATTTTCGCACGCAACAACGATGGCTGGCCAAAGCCTAGCTGCTGGAGGATTTGTTGGCGGGCTAAGGGACGTGGATTGACTGATTAAGGCAACCTAACCGACCGGGGCAGACTCCAAAACAGGTAAGAAGCAGCAA
>JAGWRA010000104.1 GCA_028876655.1 Acidobacteriota bacterium
GCAGGCCGATGGTCACGTTGACCGCCTTGCCGAACGCCAGCAGTTTCACCGGGATCAGCCCCTGGTCGTGATAGCACGCGATGACGGCGTCGAAGGCGCCGCGCGCCGCCCGCACGAACACGGTATCGGCCGGCAGCGGCCCCACCACGTCAATGCCCCGTCCCCGGCACGCTTCAACGGCCGGCACCAGCACCTCGTCGTCCTCGCGCCCGATGACGCCATGTTCGCCGGCATGCGGATTCAGCCCCGCCAGTGCCAGCCGCGGCTCCGGAAACCCGAACCGCGGCAGCTCCCGTGCCGTCAGGCCGATGGTCGCCTCGATGAGCTCCCGCGTGATCAGCCGGGGCACCTCGGCCAGCGCCACGTGCACGGTCGACAGGACGACGCGCAGCGCGTCGGAGACGAACATCATCGCCACGGGCGACGCGCCGGTGAGGTGGGCGAGCAGATCGGTGTGCCCGGGCCACGGCAGCCCCGCCAGCGCCCACGCCTCCTTATTGATCGGCGCCGTCGCGATGGCAGCGACCTTTCCGGCCTGCGCATCCTCCACCGCCCGGACCACCGCCTCGTACGACGCGCGGCCGGCCTCGGCCGTCAACACGCCGGGGACGAACGACACGGCCTTCGACGGGCCGTAGAGCACGGGCTCGCAGATCGCGCGCACCTCGGCATCGGCGGCCGCCGCGGCCGCGATCTCCGGCCCGATACCGGCCGGGTCGCCGACGGTGAGGGCGATGCGGGGAAGGGACATATCGTAGGGCTACGGGCTTCAGGCTACGGGCTACGGGGTTGCCACCCGCCGGACCGTAGCCCGGAGTCCGGAGCCTGTCTGGTTCAGATCTGCAGTACCAGCCAGTCGGCGACGATCTTCGGGCTCGCGTTCCGGTCGAGCGCACCGAGCGCCCGATCGACGGCGGCGAACGCGTCGCGGCTGCGGCCGCCGGCATAGGCGTCCGCCAGTCGTTCCAGATCCGGCTTCACGTCGCGGTTGGCCAGCGCCTCCTCGTCGGCGTTACACGCGAGCAGTTCGACGTCGCGCAGCAGCGACGACATCGCGCGCAGGTAGGTCGCCAGCTGCTCGCGATCCGACGCGGCCGATCCGCCCGATCCCCCCTTGGCGACGAGCGCCTTGGCCTGCTCCAGCCGATCGCGCGGGCTCCCGCTGCGCGCGACCTGCCGCAACACCTGGCCCGCGAGCTGCCGCGCCTTCAGCAGGTCGCCGGCACTCGCCTCGAGCGCACGCCCGAGGCTGCCGTCGGCGCCGGCGGCCACCGCGTGCGCCTCGGCGGCGTCGTAGCCGCGCGCGACCAGGGCCTGCGCGATCTCGGCGACGGTGAGCGGCCGGAAGCGCAGCCGCGGACAGCGCGACAGCACGGTCGGCAGCAGCGCGTCGGGCCGCGAGGACACCAGGATGAAGATCGTCGAGGGCGGCGGTTCTTCCAGCGTCTTCAGCAGCGCGCTCTGCGCGGGTGCGCCGAGCGCGTCCGCTTCCTCGAAGATGACGACGCGGCGCCGCGCCTCGAACGGCCGGTAGCCGACCTGATCGAGCATGGCCCTGACGGCGTCGATCCCGACCGAGCCGTTCTCGTCGGGCTCGAGGCGGATGACGTCGGGATGGACGTTGCGGGCGATGCGGGTGCAGGAGGCGCAGACACCGCAGGCGTCTCTTTCTAATTCGGGGCTCTGCCCCGAACCCCGGCTCACTTCACTCGCTCGCCTCTCGCGGCTCGCTCCGTTCCGTTCGCGGGCCCGCTGTGCGGGCCGCCGGGCTTCACCCGGACTCCCGACCCCAGGCTCCGGGCTCCGGGCTCCAGGCTCCGGGGCCCTCCCCTTGCCACCCGCCAACGGTGCCGGGTTGAGGCAATTCACCGCCTGCGCGACCGACAGCGCCACCAGCCGCTTGCCGACGCCCGACGGCCCGGCGAAGAGCTGGCTCGGCGGCAGCGAGTCCTGGGCGATCGACCGCGCGAGCAGCTCCAGCACCCGCTCGTGGCCGATCACGTCGCGGAAGGGCATACGGGGGGATCGTAGCACGAGGAAGATCTGACGGGATTGGGGTCTCGGGATTGGGGATTGGCTGTGTGGACCGAATCCCCAACCCCGAATCCCTAATCCCACGGACCGCACCGAGGGAAGCAGGCGGTGCGGCGGGCGGTAGTAGGCTATAGGGGTGAACGCGCACGAGCCGCCGGCCGGGCCGGCCTCTCCGGCATCACCGTCGCCACAGGCGCCCGCAGCCTCTGACACCGCGGGCTTCACGCCGGACGAACTCGCACGCGAGGTCCGGCGGCTCAAGCGGCGCCGCATCTGGTTCCTGCTCGCGAACATCCTCCTGTACGCGCTGGCCCTCGAGGCGACGGTCGAATCGATCTGGCGCGGCTCGCCACTGCGCTGGTGGCTGGTCGGTGCGCTGGCGATCTACCTGGCCTTCACCGCCTTCAACTGGAAGGTGCTCAGCCCGATGGTCCGGCTGTTCACCTCCCTCCTCTATCTGCTCGGCGTCATCGTCTTTGCGGTGTTCGAGCTCGGCGCGGCCAGCGATACGGGCCTCTGGGTCGCCGGCCTCGGCCTCCAGCGGCTGATGCTGCTCGTCGTCGCGGTGTCGATCGGGATCACGGCGTACCTGCTGCTCCGCATCAGATTCGTCCGGCGGACGCCGACGCTGCTGGTGATCGTGAGCGGTCTCGTCGTCTACAGCCTGATTCCGCTCGGCGTGGCCACGTACTACCGGCTCCCGTTCGCCGCCGCCGTGCGCGGGGACCATTACTGGACGTCGCCGCCCTACTGGATGCAAGGCGTGTACGTCGCGTCGCAGGGATTGATCCCGCTCGGCTTCATCGTCGCGCTGGCGCTCGCGCTGTGGGCCTTCCTCCGCAACCGCACGGAGGCGATGGTCATCCCCACCATCAGCATGCTGATCCTCCTCGCCGCCTTCGCCGCCGCGTCCATCGAGCTGACGCGGGCCGGGCTCCCCAACATGAGCGACGCGGTCTACATGCACTACTGGGACAAGTTCCATCCCCAGCGGGACATCGAGCTGCCGGGAAGATAGCCGCAGGCTACGGGCTTCGGGCTACAGGCTACGGGGCTGCGGACTGCACCGAGCTAAAGCTCGGCGCCTACGAAGACCGAGCGACGGACGACAGGGCTGCGGACTGCGGACTGCGGAGCAATGGCGATCCTCCCGGGCTCTCGGCCTTGCAATTTCTGCGCACAGGTTCTCCGTTGCCTCGTCGTCCCGACGATGCTACCGTCGTCTGGCCGGCGACTCTGAGCGCGCGCATCAGCTCGCGGTCGTGGCACGCCGTTCGCACTTTCCCTAACGCCGGACCGCCCGGTGCGGCTGAGAGGCGAGAGGAGCGGTCGATGCCAGAGCCCACGTTGAAGCAGCGGGTCGGCGATCTGGAAGTGCGAGCGGACCGGCAGGAAGAGCGTATGGCCGCTGTCGAAGAACAGTTGCGGGAATTCAGGGGCGAGTTCAACGCGTTCCGCGTCGAGGTGCGCAACGAGTTCGCTGCCGTCCGACAGGAATTCCGAGAGGAGATCGCGAAATCGGCTGACCGTGTCCGTGAAGATCTGCGAGGCGAAATCGCGAAATCGGCCGACGAGACACGCCGCTACATGAGGGTCTTGTACGAAGATCTCGTCCAGCGCATCAAGACGCTCGGCGAAGGCTTCCCGCCGCCGACTACCGCTCCTTAGCGCGCCGTCGTCTTTCTCCGGGATCAGGCCAGCTCTCTTCCCTTCGTCTCCGGAATCCAGATCCACATCACCGCCGCCAGCACGAAGGCCACGGCCGTCGTCGACAGCGCCACGCCGAACCCGCGCGTCTCGGCGAGCGATCCGACGATGAACGGTGCGACCGCGCTGGCGACGCGGCCGATGTTGTAGGTGAGCCCCTGCGCCGTGGCGCGGATGTGCGTGGGATAGATCTCCGCGGTGACACTGCCGAAGCCGCTGAAGTACCCCGTGCCGAAGAAGGCGACGAACGGTCCGAGGAACAGCAGCGTCAGCGGGTGCCGCGTCGTCGCGTAGAAGACGATGAGGACGGCGGCGGCGAGCAGATAGACGACATAGGTCGGCTTGCGGCCGATCCGGTCGCTGACGAAGCCGTAGGTGACGTAGCCGAACCACATCCCCACCTGCATCGCGACGACGAGCCCCGACATCGCGTAGGCGCTCAATCCCACGCCACCCTGGCTGGCCGGCAGCGACAGGTACGCCGGGATCCAGAGGTTGAATCCCCACCAGGCGAACATCGTGCAGCCGTTCATCAGCGTGATGGCGACGGTCAACGGCAGCAGGCCGCCGCGGAAGATCGCCCCCACGCCCTCGCCCTTCGCGCCGCTCTTCTTCGCGGCGCGCGACTGCCGCCAGATCTCCGGCTCCTTGATCTTCCGCTGCACCCAGAGCGTCGCGAGGGCCGGCAGCACGCCGACGAAGAAGACGGCGCGCCAGCCGAAGCGCGGCAGCACGATCGCGGTGACGATGGCCGCGGCCGCGTAGCCGATCGCCCAGGCGCTCTGCATCATGCCGAGCGCCTTGCCGCGATGCGCCGTCGGCCAGGTCTCGGACACCAGCGCCGCGCCGCTCGCCCACTCCCCACCCATGCCGATGCCAAGCAGCACGCGGAAGACCGCGAGCTCCGCAATCGTCTGCGACAGGCCGCAGGCGCCGGTGAAGATGGAGTAGATGAGGATGCTCCCCATCAGGGCGCGCGTGCGGCCGAAGCGATCGGCGATGAAGCCGAAGAGCACGCCGCCGATCGCCGACGAGATGAGCGTGAGCGACCCCAGCAGCCCGGCCGTCGCCTTCGTCATTCCGAGGTCGTCCATCAGCGCGGCCAGGACGAGGGCGTAGAGCATCACGTCGAAGGAGTCGAGCAACCAGCCCATCGACGCGCCGATGAGCGCCCGCTTGCCTTCGACTGACGCGACGCGCCACCAGCCGAACAGGCCGGGGGGAGGGGAGGTGGCGACGGAATTAGGAGAGTCCATTGAGAAGGTTGCTGGCTACAGGCTCCGGGCTACAGGCTACAGGGCCTGTCAGCATTCTTCAATGGCGCGGGGCCCCACCCCCGCGCCAGCCGTCGCTAAGGCTCCGGACAGTGCTTGTGGCATTCGGGTGAAATTCGCTGCTAGCGCGGCACGGGAACTTTCGGTTCAGAGTCTGGCAGAATCGGCCGCTCGCGCGAGACGGTCCACTGCACCGCGTTCGAGAAGGCTTTCTCGGTGCGATGGATGCGCAGCTTGCCCTCCGCCAGGTACTTCAGGTGCACGCGGTCGAACGCGAGGCCGGCCGACGCCAGCAGTTTCATGTACGGCCCGTACGCCGTCTCGTCCGGCGCCTCGGTGTACCCGTCGTCGTAAGTGACGTCCGGGTAGCGCGTCATGAACGCGCTCGAACCCGGCGACGGCGACACGCCCTTCAGCGCCATGTAGATCCGGACGCCGCCGACGATTGGCTGCATCATGTGATCCGGATCCCAGCGCTGGCCCCAGCGCTGGTAGCGGGCATTCATCCGGCTCTCGAGCGGCATCAGCCCGGGCACCTTCGCGATCGCGTCGGCGATCCGGTCGCGCAGGTCGTAGGTGAACTGCTCGCTGTAGGGATGCGCCGGGTCGCGCAGGTAGTAGAGGCTCGTGAACCAGCCGCGCGGCAGCCACCACTCGCGGCCCGAATGGGCGCCGATGCGGCTGATCACCCAGCCGGTGTAGCCGGAGAACGGCTGCACCCACTCGTGCGACGGATAGCCATGCGGGTTCAGGAAGGTGTCGGGCAGCCACGCCTCCCAGAGCTGCCGGCGCGTCCGTGATTCGGGATAGATCGGATCGTGCTCCCACTGGCCGCTGACCACGTCGGCGGTGAGCGAACCGTGATAGCCGGGATGGAGCAGGTTGTCGGGCGTGACGTGATAGAGGTCGATTGAGAGCTGCGCACCGTCCGGATTGGTGATCGGATGGAGCACCACGTTCACCTGCTTCAGCATCGCGCGCGTCGCCGGGTCAGTGACGAGCTGCGCCCCGAGGCGATCGATGTGACTCGTGCTCGACACCTCGTTGGCGTGCTGCCGGCCCGAATAGATCACCGCCGCCTTCAGCGTCGTCTCCTTCGCCCAGGAGCGGAGCACCGACGGTGACGGCAGCATCACGTCGGCCGCCCAGATGTTGATGCCGAGGTAGCTCCGCCCCATCCAGTACGCATTCACGCCGGGATAGGTCGCCAGCCGCGCGAGGATGGAGGCGTTCGCCGCCGGGCTGATCGGCTGATCCCACTGCACGAGCTGCTCGGCCGTCGGATGCGCGTCGCTCTCCGGCTTGCCTGCCCTGAGCGAGGTCGAAGGAAGGAAGTCGGCAATCATCGGCCGCGCGTGCGCCGGCGCCGGCACGGCCCACTGCGCGAGGACCCGCCGGGGGACGCTGTCCACCGGATGCGCGCGATCGGCCGGCAGGATCAGCTCCAGCTTCATCTGCTTCAGATCGGGATAGGCGAGCGAGTCGCGGTACAACCCGGCCGCGTGCATCTCGTCGAGCCAGTGGACCTGTCCCTGCGCCTGCTCGGCACTGAAGATGGTGTGCTGGATGGTGTCCTTCGCCACGACCTTCAGCCACGCGCGGTAGTCGTCCTTGACGTAGTCGGCCGGCAGCGTCCAGGTGAGCGATTCGGCGCCCGGCTGCCCCGCCATCACGCGCGCGCCCACGAGCCGTGGATCGGGCTGCGCGCGCAGCGCCGGTAGGTCGCGCTCTTCGACATGCTCGTGGCCCGCCGCGTCGGTCCACCGCAGCCGCACCAGCGGGTTGGCCGCCGGCTTGCCGTAGAACTCGATGTGGACGTGGCCGTCCTTGCCGTCCTCGGAATGGTGAACGATCGGAATGATGCGCCCCGGGTAGTCCCAGTGCTGCCCCATCTCGAGGTCGCCGATCATGTAGAAGAAGTTCTCGGTCGAGTAGAACGTGTCCTCCTGCAACGCCTCGAGCATGGAGATCCGTTCCTTGTCGAGGCCGATGTTGTAGTCGGGCTCGCTCATGTGGATGTCGAGCCGCAGGGTGTCGAAGAGCGGCTGATATTCCTGCTGGGGCCGGCCGTGCGCCTGCGCCATGATGAAGTCGAAGATGCGCGGCAGCGTCTTCATCTGATAGTGCGTCCAGAAGACCTCCGGATCGGTTTCGATCCGCTGGTTCAGCACCACCTGGCTGCCGGCGGTCAGCGTGACCCAGCCGGTCTCCACCTGCACGTAGTCGTAGCGCGGATAGGTGTGGCTGTACGGCGCCTCGGCGGTCGTCTCGGTGAAGTCGCGCGCGAGCAGCTCGTGTCCGTCAGCCGCGTAGGCGTGAACACGGTACGTCGGCTCGGTCGTCCCCTTCGCCGCCGCCGGCATCTCGACGATCTGAATCTTGTCGAGCGGAATATCCAGCTTCTTCGCCAGCATCTCGTCGACGGGATACAGCTCCTGCACCCACCGCATGCGTGAATTGATCGAGCTCATCTGCTTCGCGTCGGTGTTCGGCGCGAACTCGATCTTCAGACTGGCGGCCCCCTTGCCCGACAGCTCCGGCGCGATCTCGTCCATCAGCCAGCTGTAGCCCTGCTTGTAGGCACTGAGCACGTGGATCCGGATCTGCTGCGGGCCGATGCCGGCCTTGGTCAGGATCCCTTCGAGGTCGGCCTGCAGCTTCTGTCGCTCTTCCGGCCCCTCGCTGACCCGCGCCTCGAGGACGACCGGCTCACCCGGCTTCAGCTTCGCCGCGGCCCCCTCGACGTCCTTCAGCAGTGTCTTGCCTTCCCAGGGAATCGTGATGTCTTCCTCGAAGGTCGGCCTGGCCTGGTGGAAGGGATAGTCGGCATCCTCGTAGTGCAGGGGCGGGTTCTCGGC
>JAGWRA010000105.1 GCA_028876655.1 Acidobacteriota bacterium
ACCTGCGGCCCGACCGAGAACTTCCGGGTGGTACCGAACACTCCCGTGGTGCCGTCCTGCTGCACGCGCGCGTGCCAGTAGTAGTCGCTGCCGCCCGTCAGGGTGTCGAGCGTCACCGACGTCTGACCGTTGCCGCCGGCGGCGACGTCGGCCTTGGTCTGGACCTTGCTGGCGAATCCACTGTCGGTCGCAATCTCGAAGGTGTAGGTCACCGCGCCGCTTCCGGTCGTCACGGCGTTCTTCACCGAGAGCGTCACCGGCTGACTCGTGTAGGCGACCTGAGCGGCATCGGAGGGCTGCAGGGGCTGGGGCGTGGTCACCGAGGCGGTCCCGGTCGCACCCGCCGTCGCACTGACCGACGACGGCTGTGCGGGATTGCTGGTGCCGCACGCGGCGACCGCGAGAGCCACACACCCACCGGACACGAAGCTGAAGAGGCGTCGGCGCATAGGGATCTGTCTCGGCCGCGCATCCGTCTGTCCGGCGCGGCGGCGGAAGGAGTGATATGGTGGCCGCAGTCCAGGCGGCCCTCCTGGAGCCACGCTGCTGAGCTGTCCGAGGATTTTATACACAAAAATGAATTTGTCTAAAGAAAATCCTGAGGCCCGCCATGACCATTGACGCCTCGCTCGTCCTCGCCCTCTGGGTCGTCCTCATCACCTACTGGCTCGTGTCGGCCGCCCTGGGGACCAAGCGGGCGGTCGGCAAGCGGGGGTGGTCGAAGGAGATCGGCTTCCGCCTCGTGTTCCTGGCCCTGGCGATCGTCCTGCTCCGCCACCCGGGCGTGCGGCAGGCCCTGCGGGACGCACAGCTGCGCGCGGCCGGAAGCCCGATCCTGGGAGCGATCGGCGTCGCCTGCTGCGCGCTCGGCGTCGCGCTCGCCCTCTGGGCCCGGATCGCGCTCGGCCGGAACTGGGGCGTCCCGATGTCCCGCAAGGAACAGCCCGAGCTCATCACCACCGGTCCGTACGCCTTCGCGCGCCATCCGATTTACGGCGGCTTCCTGCTCGCCATGGCCGGTTCCGCGATGGGCGCGAGCGTGTTGTTCGTGCTGGTGCTCGTCCCCGCCGCCGTCTATTTCCTCTACAGCGCGCACCGGGAGGAGCAGCTGATGACCAGGCAGTTTCCCGACGTCTATCCCGCCTACCGGCAGCGGACGAAGATGCTGATCCCGTTCCTGGTGTAGCCCCTCCACCTCAGCCGTTCCGTAAACCTGCGACGGGGGTCTCTCGTCTAAGTCCGTCGAGGCGGGCAGGCGGCACCACGGGCCGGCGCCACACGGAGGATCGATGGACACGCTGCTGCAGGACATCCGCTACGGCTTCCGCACGATCGTCAAGGCGCCGGGATTCGCCCTGATTGCCACGCTGACGCTCGCCCTGGGCATCGGCGCGAATACGGCACTCTTCTCGGTCGTGAATGGTGTCCTCCTGAATCCACTTCCCTACGCCCAGCCCGACCGCCTCGTGGCCGTCTACACCCACAGCAGGGAATTCAGGCGCTCGTCGATTTCCTATCCGAACTTCCTCGACTGGGTGCAGGCGCAGCGGTCGTTCACGGGCCTCGCGGCGTTCCGGGAGGACGACTTCACGCTGACGGGCACCGGCGAGCCCGAGCGGCTGAGCGTCGAGATGGTGTCGGCGAACTTCTTCCCGCTGCTGGGCGTCAAGCCGGTCATCGGGCGGCAGTTCCGGCCCGACGAGGACATCGTCGGCGCGCAGCCGGTGGTCCTGATCAGCGGCGGACTGTGGGCGCGCAAGTTCGCCTCCTCGCCGTCCGTGCTCGGCCGGACGCTGGTGCTCGACGGCATCGGCTACACGGTCGTGGGGGTCATCCCGCGCGACTTCCAGTACCAGAGCGGCAATTTCCATCAATCCACCGACCTGTTCGTGCCGATCGGACAGTGGAACGATCCCACCTTCCGCCGGCGAGACACCGGCATGGGGATGGACGCGGTCGGGCGGCTGAAGCCGGGCGTCACGCTCGCGCAGGCGCAATCGGCGATGGATGCCATCGCCGCCCATCTGGCCCAGGCCTACCCGGACGCCGACAAGGACTCGGGCATCACGCTCATCCCGCTGAAGCAGGACGTGGTCGGCGAGATCCGGCCGTTCCTGCTGGTGCTGCTCGCGGCGGTCGGCTTCGTGCTGCTGATTGCCTGCGTCAACGTCGCCAACCTGCTGCTCGCCCGATCGACGGGCCGGACACGCGAGTTCGCCATCCGCGCGGCACTTGGCGCCAGCCGCGGGCGGGTCGTCCGGCAGCTCCTCACGGAGAGCGTGCTGCTGGCCTCGGCCGGAGGCGTGCTGGGCGTCCTCCTGGCCGCCTGGGGCACCCACGCGGCGCTCGGCCTCCTGCCCGAGGCGCTGCCCCGCACGCAGGATGTCCACACCGACGCGCGCGTCCTCCTCTTCTCGCTGGGGGCGACGCTGCTGGCGGGCCTGCTGTTCGGCCTGGCACCGGCGCTCAAGACGTCGGGCGCCGACGTCCAGAACGCGCTCAAGGAGGGGGGGCGCGGCGGCAGCGGCGTGCGGCACCGGACGCAGACCGTCCTCGTGATTGCAGAGGTGGCGCTGGCGCTCGTCCTGCTGGTCGGCGCGGGCCTGATGATCCGGACGCTGACCAGGCTGTGGAGCGTGAATCCCGGCTTCGACCCGCACGGCGTCGTCACGTTTGCCGTGTCGTTACCGGTCGGGGCGGGCGCGACCGCAGACTCGGTCCGCGCCTCCATGCGTCAGCTCGAGAGCACGATTGCGGGCGTCCCCGGTGTCGAGGCCGCGTCGCTCCGGATTGGCGCGAACCCGATGGCCGGGGATTCGGAGTTTCCGTTCTGGATCGAAGGCCAGCCCCGACCGTCCACGGAAGCCGAGATGAAGAGCGCCCTTTTCTACGGCGTCAGCCCATCGTACCTGAAGGCGATGGGCCTCACGCTCGAACGCGGCCGGTTCCTCGCGCCGCAGGACGACGAACGGGCGCCATTCGTCGTCGACATCGACGACCAGTTCGCGAAACTCTACTTCGCCGGCCAGAACCCGATCGGCCAGCACGTGCACTTCACGATCCTGGATCAGACGGCCACGATCGTCGGCGTCGTGGGGCACGTGAAGCAGTGGGGGCTCGACGAGAAGGCGACCTCGCCGGTGCTCGCGCAGTTCTACTTTCCGGTGATGCAGATGCCGGACAAGTTCATGCCGCTGCTGGCGAGCGGCCTGGGCGTCACGGTCAGGACGCACGGCTCGGCAGAGGCCGCCATCGGCGCCATCCGCCGGGCCGTCGATGGCCTGGGCGGCCAGATCGTGATGTACAACGTCTCGACCATGGACGCCATCATCTCCCGCTCGCTCGCCGCGCGGCGCTTCTCGATGCTGCTGCTGGGCGTGTTCGCGACCCTGGCGCTGATCCTCGCCTCGGTGGGCCTCTACGGGGTGATCTCCTACCTGGTCGGCCAGCGCACGCACGAAATCGGCATCCGCCTGGCGCTCGGCGCGCAGAAGCGGGACATCCTCCAGCTCATCCTCGGCCAGGGGACGCGCATGGCGCTCATCGGCGTCGGGGTGGGCCTCGTGGGGTCGCTGGGGCTGATGCGGCTGATGGGGACCTTCCTGTACGGCGTCAGCGCCTCCGATCCGCTCACCTTCGGAGCGGTCGCCCTCCTGCTCATCCTCGTGGCCGTGGCCGCCTGCTACCTGCCGGCGCGGCGGGCGATGCGGGTGGACCAGATGGTCGCCCTGCGCTACGAATAGGCGCCCTCGGCGACCGCGCTTGCCAGCCGATACCCCCCGGACACATACTCTGGCTCGTCCATAACGGTCCCGCTTCCGGAGGAGCATCCGATGCATGACGAGCTTTCGACGCTGTTCGACCAGTTCGACCGCGGCCGGCTCTCGCGCCGCCAGTTGCTGAAGGCCCTCGGTTTTGCCGTCGCCGTGACGCCGGCGGTCGCCTTCGCGCAGGGCAGCGGCGGGCCGCCGCCGGACAAGACGCCCGCGAAGCTCCCCTTCGCGCGCACGGGCTGGAGGACGGTCCGGCTCGACTACATCACGTGCGAGGTGGCGGACCACGAGAAGGAAGCCGCCTTCTACAACGCGCTGATGAACTGGGAGGTGCTCAGCACCAACGCCGACGAGTCGGTCCTCCGGATCGGCGACTGGGGCACCTTCATCATTCAGGGCGGCTACCACGCCCCGGCGGACGAAGTGGCGGCGGCGCGCCAGGCCTTCGAACAGCGGCAGTCGCGCCTCCCGGCCGACAAGCGCGAGCCGTTCCACCCGAGGGAGATCAAGGTCACGAACTTCTGCTGGGGCATCGAGCCGTGGAACGCGAAGACGGTCGAGGCCGAGCTGAAGAAGCGGGGGATGTCGCCGGAGGCCGATCACCACGGCGCGTTCGAGAGCTTCCGCGTCAAGGATCCGGACGGCTTCGACCTGCGGATCAGCAACGGCCGCTGGAACCCGGCGGGCAGCAAGGCCCGGGCGTCGCTGGGCGCGCCGCCGTTCGCGCGCACGGACTGGAAGACGGTCTGGCTGGACCACATCTCCTTCGGGGTGCCCGACTACAAGCAGTCGGTGGCCTTCTACGAGGCGCTGCTGGGGTGGAAGCCCGGGAGGGACCGCGGCTATCAGAACCAGGTCCAGATCGGGAATATCGGCGACATCATCATCCGCACGATGAGCCGCCCCGGGACGACGCCGCCGCCGGGGGCGAACATCGATCACCTCTCGTTCGGCATCGCTCCGTGGGATGCCGACGCGGTGAAGGCCGGGCTGGAGAAGCGAGGACTCGCGGCGCGCGTCGACAGCGGCACGGGGGGCGTCGACATCCACAAGTCGGTGTTCCAGAGCTACCACACGACGACGCCGAACGGCTTCGACCTGCAGATCAGCAACGTGCACCTGGCCAACCGCGAGGCGAGCGCCATCGCCACCGTCCCGCGGCCGGGCCGCTAGAGGGGCAACACGGGCTTCAGGCTGCGGGCTCCGGGCTTCCCGGGCCCGCAGCCCGTGGCCGTTCCGCCCGCAGCCCGTCGCCCGCAGCCTGTAGCCCGGAGCCCAGAGCCCCCTTCGCAGCTTGCCAGCAACCAGTCCCCGGACGCATACTCTGGCTCGGCATGTAACGTCCCGGATTCCGGAGGAGCATCCGATGCATGATGAGCTTTCGACGCTGTTCGACCAGTTCGACCGCGGCCGGCTCTCGCGCCGCCAGTTGCTGAAGGCCCTCGGCTTCGCCGTCGCCGTCAGCCCTGCCGTCGCCATGGCCCAGGGCCAGCGGCGCGCCGGCCCCCCGCCCGACACGACCCCGGCCAGGCTGCCGTTCGCGCCCACCGGGTGGCAGACCGTGCTGCTCGACCACTTCACCTGCGAGGTCGAGAACCACGAGACCGAAGCCGCCTACTACAACGCGCTGATGAACTGGGCCGTACGCAGCGACAGCGCCCGGGACGCGGTGCTCGACATCGGCGACTGGGGCGGCCTCGTCATTCGCGGCGGCTTCCACCCGACGGCCGCCGCCCTGGCGGCCGAGAAGGCCCAGTACGAGCGGATGAGCGCGCAGGCCGCCAAGCGGGGCTTCAAGATGGGACCGTTCGTCCCGCGCAAGGCGAAGTTCACCGGCTTCGCCTGGGGCATCGAGCCGTGGAACGCGAAGACCGTCGAGGCCGAGCTGCGCAAGCGCGGGCTCAACCCGGTGGCCGAGAACCACGGCGACTTCGAGAGCTTCCACGTGAAGGACCCCGACGGATTCGACGTCCAGATCACCAACGGCAACAAGATGAACCGCCGCCGGACTCCGGCGCACGGCAAGCTGAAGGTGGCCGACCCGTTCGCGCACACCGACTGGAAGACGATCTGGCTCGACCACATCTCGTTCGAGGTCCCCGACTACAAGCGGTCGGTCGCCTTCTACCAGGCGCTGCTCGGCTGGAAGCCGGGGCAGGACACCGGCAACCAGAACCAGGTCGAGATCGGCAACGTCGGGGATGCCATCATCCGGACGTTCAGCCGGCCCGGCCAGCCGCCGGCGAAGGGGGCCAACATCGGCCACATCGCCTTCGGCATCACGCCGTTCGATCCGGATCAGGTGAAGGAAGGGCTCGAGAAGCGGGGCCTGCGGGCGCAGGTCGACACGGGCCCCGGCGGTGGCGACATCCACTCGTCGGTGTACAAGAGCTATCACACGACGACGCCGAACGGATTCGACCTGCAGATCAGCTCGACGACCATGGCCACCCGCGACGCGGGCGCCGTGGCGAACAAGGGCAGCCGCTAGCACGACGACGGGCCGGCCGGCGCCTGGCGCGCCGGCCGGCCCGCACGCCTCCACCCCTCCCGCCCGCGGACCTCAGAGATTCTCGATCGCCTGGAACAGCCGCGACACATCCGCCTCGGTGACGTACACGTGGGGCGAGAACCGCAACGAGGTCCCGCGCTGGCTGACGAAGACCTTCGCGTCCCGCAGCCGCCCGACGGCATCGCGCGGCACGGATGACGGCGCGACGGCGCCGAACAGGTGGGGGCTGCGCAGCCGGGCGTCAGCCACCTGGAACCCTCTGGCCTCGAGGAAGCGCGCGATCCGATCGGTGATCCCGCGCAGGGTCGCCGCCACCGCGTCCACGCCCCAGTCGCGGAGCTGCTCGAGCGCCGCGATGGCAGCCGGCAGCGCCGCCGTCCCGGTCTCGCCAACGTCGAAGCGGCGCGCGCTCGGAAGATAGTCGTCGCGGTACCTCGTCAGCCCCGCGAAGTCCTCCGGATCCAGACGGGCGAGCCAGGACTCCTCCAGCGGACGGGCCGTCCGCCACCCGGGGGCGACGTACAGCAGGCCGACGCCGTAGGGCCAGAGCAGCCACTTGTAGCCGGCCGCCACCACGAAATCCGGACGCACCTCCTCGAACGGCAGCGGCAGCGCGCCCAGCGACTGCGTGGCATCGACGACCAGCGACGCGTCGAGGTCGCGGCACGCCCGGCCGATCGCCGGCAGATCGAGGAGCGCGCCGTC
Source organism: Acidobacteriota bacterium (assembly GCA_028876655.1). GTDB lineage: Bacteria > Acidobacteriota > Vicinamibacteria > Vicinamibacterales > CAVVIG01 > JAGWRA01. The sequence continues at coordinate 6,991 of JAGWRA010000105.1, forward strand.
GGTCCAGTGACAGTGCGGCAGGGCGACGATGCGGACGCCCCGGCCGAGGCGGGCGAGCACGGCGGGCGTCCAGTCGCAGTCGGCCGGCTTCGGCACGACGTCGACCTGCGCGCCGGCCTCACCCGCGAGCCTGCGCCAGGCGTAGTAGTTGCTCGGGAACTGCTCGTCCAGCACCAGAATCCGATCGCGGCTGGAGATCCGGCGGCGCAGCGCCTGTGCCGCGACGGCGATCCCGTAGCTCGCGGCCGGCACGATGGCGTATCCGTCGGCGTCGCCACCGAGCGTGGCCGCCGCCAGGCGGCGGAGTTCGTGCCCGTCGGTGAAGAAATCGGACGCCGTCCGCTCCCACGGATGACTCTTCGCGGCCGCGGCCGCGACGAAGCGATCGCGCGAGCGATTCAGCAGCGGCGCGTAGTAGGCGCAGTTGAAATAGGCAACGTCATCCGGGATGTCGAACAGGTCGCGCTGCGGGACGAGGACGGCCGCCGGGGGTCGGGCATGCATGGGCGGATTGTAGCCGAGCCTGGCCGCACGGGCATCGGCACACGGCGGTCCGCGCGACCACGACTCACGATCCGCCGGGCTTCACCAGCTTGCCCGACGTCAGGAACCGCCGGTAGTCGGTGAAGGCCTGGTGCGTCCGCAGCCGCGGGACGCCGGCATTCCGGACGATCTGCAGGGAGTCGATCGACACCGGCAACATCAGCGTCTCCTCGGGATCGTGGAAGGTGACGGGCCGGTAGGCGATCGACGAATCCGCCCGCTCGATCTCCATCCAGGTGGGGCTGTCGATCCGCTGCTTGTCGGCCGGCACGTTCACCTCGAACCGCCCGTGAAGGTGCTGATCGAGCCGGACGACGTCGCCCGAGGCGAGGTCGACCCAGATGCGGCCGCGCTGCTGGTCCGGCACGTCGACGCTCACGCAGTCGCCCGTCCAGACGACCGAGGCGGGCTTGGACGTGACCGGCCGGTAGTCGATCTTCGCCACCGCGCGGCCGTCCGCGCGGCCGGTTCCGGCCCAGGTGAAGGCGTACTCGCCGCGGCGCGACGGCAGCAGGAACTCGAGGGGCTCGGGCGACACCTGCTGCGGGTCCATGCAGGCCTCGTCCGGGTCGGCGCCAGAACGCGGCGGCCGGCCGTTCACCAGCAGCACCCGCCGCCGGACGTCGGCGTGTCCCCGTTCACCGTCGGCGGCCGGCGTCCATTCCACCTGCAGCTCGTCCACGATCCGGCGCGGACGGCCTCGCGGCGACCAGTCGGGGGTCAGCGCCTGCAGGTCGACGGTTTCCGTGCAGATCAGCGTGCGGGCATGGGCGTAGTAGCGTTCGACCTGCTCGCCGACACGCTGCAGCAGCGCAGGCAGGTCGGCAGGCCCCGGTCCTCTCCCGGCCACCGGGACCGTGGCCCCGGCCAGGATCGACGCCGCGACGGCCCAGGCACGCCAGCGCTGCATGGCGGAAGCCTACCGCAGGAGGAAGGGTGTCGGGTGGAGTTTTGAATCCCCCGGGCATCCTGGCCGATCCCCTCCCCGGCCAGGATGCCCGTCGGGTGGTTACTTCGTCGGCTTCGGCCGCACGGCGTTCGACAGCGTCAGCCGGGTGTCGTGCGTGGTATGGCTGACCTGCAGGTTGTACCCGTTCGGCGTGAACGTGTGGTAGCTCTGGAACGCGGCGACGTGAATCTCGTCGCCGGTCGACGTATCGACCCGCGCCGGCAGGTGGCGCGCCTCGAGCGCCGCCTTCACCTTGTCGGTGTCCCACGGCTGGATGCCGAACGAGATGTGATCGATCCGGCCCTGGGGGCCCGGCCGCCCGAAGGCGTGCGACAGCACGTTGCCGCCCCGGATGATGATGTCGCCCACCTCGCCCATCAGGCATTCGTTCTGGCTGCCCTCGTCGTACGTCGGCTTCCAGCCGAGCAGGTTGCAGTAGAACGACGCGCTCCGCTTGTAGTTGCTCACGCCGAACGACAGGTGATCCAGCCAGACCGTCCGCCAGCCGGTCGACGCGAACGGCGCCGGCACGTTCCAGGTGGCGTGCGCCGGCGCGGTCCGCCGGGCCTTCGCCAGGCCGTTGCCGTTGCTGATCTGCAGGTCGAAGCCGTCCGGGTCCTTCACGTGGAAGCTCTCGAACCCGCCCGGGCCGTTGTCGGCGACCGGCGTCAGGCCGCGCGTGCGCAGCTCGGCGGCGACTTCCTTCGCGTCCCAGGGCTCGATGACGAAGCAGAACGTCCGGACGATCGCCTTGGCCGGCGCGCGCCCGCCGAAGCCGCCCGTGGTCGGGAACACGCTGAGCGGCGCCTCGCGGAGGATCACCGACGCCCAGTCGCCGATGTCCAGCACCGCCTCCCTGCCGTTGTCGCTGCGGAGCGTCCAGCCCATCAGCGCCATGTAGAACGCCGCTTCCTTCCGGTAGTTGGCGACGTCGAACGTCAGATGGTCGAGCCCGGCGGTCTTCCACCCCGTCGGCGCGAAGACCGGCGGAATCGGATCGGTATTGCAGTCCGGCGTGCCGTAGCTGCGGATGCACCGTCCCTGCGCGAAGACGGTCAGCGGCGCCCCGACGGCCGCCACGCCGAGCGCCTGGAGCATCGTGCGACGCGAGATCGTCGAGTGCCTGGTCTCCCGGGTCATATCCCCTCCCCCTGAGTGCCCCGATCGGCTGCCCCGTCCCGCCCGCCGGAACGCGACGCCGGCCCGGGACATTCTACCCGGGCCGTTCGAATCGAGAAGCGGGAAGAGCGGGACCGCGGGACCGGCCCCGGCGGTCAGTGAATCCAGCCCAGGAGGATGGCGCCCAGCGTCGTCGTCGCCAGGACGAACCACAGCGTCACCGCATGCAGGAAGGGCCGGGCCCCCAGCGTGCGCAGCATCGGCCGCGACAGTCCCAGCCCCATGAGGAACAGCGTCGCCGCCAGCGCCTGCTGAGCCAGTCGGGCCACCACGTGGCCGGACCCGCTGAGCGCAGGCACGAAGGTGACGAGGGCGGACACGGCGACGAACCCCGCGATGAACCAGGGGTACTTCACGCGACTGGCCGTCCCGGTCCCGTCATCCGTCTCGCGGGCCCGCAGCGCCGCGATGCCGACGGTCACCGGGACGATCCACAGCGCCCGTGCCAGCTTGCCGGCCGTGGCCACCGCGAGCGCGCGGGGACCGTACTGGGCCGCGGCGGCCACCACCGAGCTCGTGTCGTGAATGGCGAGCGCACACCACAAGCCGAAGGCGTGCTGCGCGAGATGCAGGTGGTGGCCGATGGCCGGGAAGAGGAAGAGGGCGACGGCGTTCAGGAGGAAGACCGCTACGAGCGCCATCGACATGTCGTGATCCTCGGCGCGGATCACCGGTCCCACGGCGGCAATGGCGCTGCCGCCGCAGATGGCGGTCCCGACGGTAATCAGCAGCGAGACATCCGGGCCGATCGCGAGCAGGCGTCCCGCGAGCGTCCCGACCACGAAGGCGCAGGACAGGCCGATGGCCGTATAGCCCAGCCCCTGCAGGCCCACGTGCGCGACGACGGCGAGGTTCATGCCGGCGCCGAGCCCGACGACGGACCACGCCAGCGCCCGCCGGGCCAGGGCGGGCGTCCGGGCCGGCCACGGGTTGCCGACCGTCAGGCCGAGGACGATGCCGGCGATCAGGGCGGCGCCGGCCGAGACGCCGGGCAGGAGCGTCGCCGCGGCGGCGGCGCCGACGATCAGCTTCGGAACGAGACCGGCGCGAGCCGGCGTGCGGGAGGAGGCCACGTCATGCATATCCCGCAGTCTGCCGGATCTGCCATTCGTCGAACCAGACACAGTTCGTGATGAGCCATCAGAATTTCTGATAGCATCGGGGCATGCCCGCACCGCCCTTCGACCCCGCGCTCCTCTCGACCTTCCTGGCGGTGGTCGAGTCCGGCCGGATGTCCGCCGCCGCCCGGACGCTGCACCTGTCGCAGCCGGCCGTGACCGCGCAGGTGCGGAAGCTCGAGGAGGCCCTGGGCACGCCGCTCTTCGTCCGGTCGGCGCGCGGCGTTGCGCCAACCGATGCCGGGCTGCGCCTGGCAGATCACGCGCGGCAGGTGCACCGCCTGCTCGACGAGGCGGCTGCCGACGTGCAGGCTGCCGGCATGCCGGGCGGCCCGCTCGTCATCGCGGCCAGCACGACGAGCGCGGCGCACCTGCTGCCGCCGCTGCTGGCCGAGTTCCGGGCGACCCATCGCACGGTGCCGGTGCAGGTCCTGATCGACAACACGGATGGGGTGGTGGAGGCAGTGCGGGCGGGCCGCGCGCCGCTGGGACTGGTCGAGGGGCACACGCGCGCGCCGGGCGTGCGGCTCGAGCCGTTCGTCGACGACGAGATCGTGCCGGTGATCGGACGCCGCGCGCCGTTCACCATCCGGCGCGCGGGCGACCTGGAGACAATGCCGATCCTCTGGCGGGAGGCCGGGTCGGGCACGCGCGCCGTCGTCGAGCGGGCGCTCCGCCGCCAGGGACTGCGCCGCCGCGGGCGGCGCGACCTCGACATCGAGCTGGCGAGCACCGAGGCGCTGGTCGGCGCCGCCGCGGCCGGGCTCGGCGTGGCGTTCCTGTCGCGCCGATCGATCCGCGCGCACTTGGCGGCCGGCCTCGTCCAGGTCGTGCCCGGCCTCGATCTCGTCGTCCGCCGGACGTTCTGCTGGACGCTGCCGGCCGGGGCCCTGTCCGGGACCGCGCGGCGCTTCTACGACCTCTCCCGGCGGCGCCCGCCGCCGTAAGCAGGGGCGGCGGCGGGCTTCACCGGGCGGGCGGGCCGAGCGCCCGGCCGGTCTCGGCGATCTGTGCGGCGTGTCTGGCGTCGTGCCCGCCCAGGAAGACGACCCACTGCCGGAAGTTCAAGGGCCCGAGCAGCGGGTGCCGGCCCGTCGCCGTCTCGAGCGCGAGCGCGTCGCTCGCACTCACCAGCTCGAGCACCTGTCCCCGGATCCGCTGCAGTGCGCCCCAGGCGGCATCGGCGTCCAGCCCGCCGCGCGGCTGGCCTGCCGCCGACGCGGTAATCCGCTGCCGCCGATCCAGCAGCCTCGCGACATGTCCCTCGTCGATCACGAACGGCGCCCGCGGCTCGCCGCGCACGGCCGCCTCTGCCCGCCCGGCCTCGAGCGCGGCGGCCAACAGCCCGTGGACCGCCGTCTCGACCATGGCGAGATGCTCGAGGACCTCGGCCGTCGACCAGCGATCGGCTGCCGGCCGCCGTTCGCGCAGGGGCCGCGGCACGCCGTCCACGGCATCGCGCACGGCCGCGCGGTTCCGCGCCAGGTAGTCCACCAGCGCAAAGGTGTCGGACCGCATGCTGCCTCGCATGCTACACCAGTTCCGGCAGCGGGGTTAGGCGGGCCGCAGGCGTTCGATGGCCGCCAGCACGGTGGCGGTGGTGAAGGGCTTCTCGAGCAGCGTCGACGCCGAGGCCCGGCGTAGGCGATCGACGGCGGGACCGTCGGTCTGCGCGCTCATGAAGATGACCGGCAGGTCGGGCAGGATCGCGCGGATGTTCGCCGCCAGGTCGAACCCGGTCGCGGGTGAGGCGTTCACGTCGGTGATCAGCAGATCCACCGACGAGGCCCCCAGTTCCGCCGCCAGGGCGAGGGCGCGGGCCGGACCGGCGGCCTCGATCGCCCGCAACCCCTGCTGGCCGAGCAGCCGCACCAGGAGCTTCCGCACGGCATCGTCGGCGTCCACGACCAGCACGGTCCGGACCGGCGACCGCGCCACCGCGACGGCGGGGCCGCCCGGGCTCGCCTCGGGCGCGCCGAGCACCGGCAGCCGGATCTCGAAGACCGTGCCGTGGCCGGGCTCGCTGGACACACTGATGTCGCCGCCGTTCTGCTGCACGATCCCGTAGACCGTCGACAGCCCCAGGCCGGTCCCCCGCTCGCCCTTCGTCGTGAAGAACGGCTCGAAGATCTTCGCCCGGGTCGCCGCGTCCATGCCGATGCCGTTGTCGCGGACGAGGAGCCGTGCCGACTGCGCGTCCCCGCGGGTCTCGACGACCAGCACGCCGCCCTCCGCCATGGCGTCGCGGGCGTTGATGGCGAGGTTCATCAGGACCTGCTCGAACTGCCCCTGATCGAGCCGCACCGGTCCGATGGCCGGGTCGAGCTGGATCCGCAGTTCGACCCCGTCGCCGAGCAGCCGGGCGAGCAGCGCGGCCATCTTCGAGACGAGGATGTTCAGGCTGGTGACCTCGGGCTGCCAGGTCCGTTGCCGCCCGAAGGCGAGCAGTTGCCGGGTCAGGTGCACGGCCCGCTCGGCGGCCGCCTGCACTTCGTGCAGATCCGCGCGCAGGGGATCGGTCTCGCCGATCTGCTGCAGCATCACCTCGGTGTAGCCCATGATCGCGGCCAGCACGTTGCTGAAGTCGTGCGCCATGCCGGTCGACAGCCGGCCGATCGCCTCGAGCTTCTGCGAGTGCCGCAGCCGCTCCTCGAATTCGTGCTGGGCCGTGACGTCGAGGACGACGCCGCGGACGAGGCTGCGCGACTCGAAGACCTGGCCGCGCACCTGCAGCCAGCGGACGGCGCCGTCGGGACGGACGATGCGGAACTGCCGGTCGAAGCGCCGCCCCTCGGTGCTCGCCCGTTCCGCCTGCTCCAGCCGCGTCGCCAGCGCCGCCCGGTCGTCCGGATGCACGAGCGGCAGGTAGGCCTGGAGCGACGGCGGGAAGGCCTCCGGCGTGAGCCCGTGCACCTCGGCCATCGATCCGCTCGCGGCGATGCGCCCCGTCCGCAGATCGAGTTCCCAGGCGCCGACGCCGGCCGCCTCGAGGGCGAACGCCGTGCGGGCCTGCTCGGTCTGGAGGGCTCGCTCGGCCTGACGCAGCGGGCCGAGGTCCTCCGCCACGGCGAGGAAGTAATCCGGGGCGCCGCCGCAGGTGCGGACCAGCGTCAGGGTGACGGCGGCGGCGACCGCGCCGCCGTCGCGGCGCACGAATCGCTTCTCGTATCGCGCCCGCGTCAGTTCCCCCGACAGCACGCGCTCCCGGAGATCGAGCTCGTACGGCAGGTCGTCCGGATGGGTGATCTCCCGGAACGAGCGGCTCAGCAGCTCGTCGCGGGTGTACCCGAGCAGGTCGCAGAGCCGCTCGTTCACCCGCAGCCACCGGCCGTCGGGCGCCTGGTGCGACACGCCGACCGGCGCCTGCTCGAAGGTCATCTCGTACAGCGCCTCGCGCTCCTGCAGCGCCTGGTGCAGGCGGGCGTGCTCGATGGCCTGCGCCGCGCGCCGCCCGAGGTCCTCGGCCAGCCGCAGGTCGTCGGCGCGGAACCCTCCGCGGCCCGCGCGCCGCACGAACAGGACCGCCCCCGACGCCGCGCCGTCCACGTCGAGCGGCACGCAGATCACCGAACGGACACCGATGGCCCGCATCCGCTCGAGGGCCTCCGGGCTCTCGGCCCAGGCGTCGAGCTGCTTCTTCGTGATGGAGGGATGGAAGGCCGACCGGTTCGTCCGGAGGACCCGCGGGACGACGGCATCGGCATCGTCCTCGAAGGGGTGCTGCGCGTACCAGTCCGTCAGGAGCCGTTCGCACGCAGGGTCCCGATGGGCGGCCGCCGTCCAGCGCACGCTGCCGTCGGGCTGGCGCAGGTGGATGGCGCTCCAGTCCGCGAACTGCGGGATCGCCAGGCGCGCGACCGTACTGAGCGTCCGTTCGTAGTCGAGCGACGAGGCGAGCGCCTCGCTCGCGCCCGCGACGAACAGGGCTCGATCCTTGGCGCTGCTCATCGTGCGGCGGGCGGTGCGCCTGGGCTGCCGGGGACGGGGTGTGCGACGCATCGATGCTGGAATCGGGCGCGAATGTGGACGGATGCTATCACGGAGGCTATCGGCCCGACCGGGCGGGGCCTTGAAGCTTGCACGGAATCGCACGCCCCCGCGTCGGTGTCCGTCCGACAGCGTGGGGCCCCGGCCGGCCGCCTCGACCGGTGGCGCGTGCGCCTGCGGCCGCGGTCATCGGCTTTCTGGCGGTCTGCGCGTGGAGGAATGTGCGCCGATCAGCCGTTCGTGACCTGGGACAGCGGGGATGCCGGGTCGTGGGAGGCGAGCAGTTCGTCGATCCGCCGAATCAGCTCGTGCATCACGAACGGCTTGCGAATGAAGGGCACATCTGGCGCGAGCACACCGTGGTGGCCCAAAGCTTCGTCCGTATAGCCGGATGTGAAGAGCATGGGAATCCCCGGGCAGATATCCCGAATGGCGTTGGCCATGATCCGGCCGTTCATCTGCGGCATGACGACGTCGGTGAGTACGAGATCGATTCGGGACTTCGTCTCACGCACGAGTTCGACGCCCTCCCGTCCGTTCTTGGCATCCCACACGGTGAACCCCGCACGGGTCAGGCTCCGCTTGAGGAACCGCCGGAGCCCATCGTCATCCTCCACGAGCAGCACCGTGCTGTTGGCGCGAACCAGCGAGGCGCATCGCGGCCGGGCGTCCGACACGGCTTCGACACCCGAAGCCGAGACCCTCGGGAGATAGATCGTGAACGTGCTGCCGCGGCCCGGTTCACTCTCGACCCCGATGTAGCCGTCCGCCTGTTTCACGATGCCATAGACGGTGGCGAGCCCGAGCCCCGTGCCATGCCCGCGTTCTTTCGTCGTGAAGAACGGCTCGAACACGCGGGCCCTGGTCGCGGCATCCATGCCACAGCCGGTATCATTGACGGCCAGGCTGACATAGGCCCCTGGTGCCATGACCACCGAGGTCACGATGCTCATCCGGCGCGCCTCCGTCTTCGTCAGCTCCAGCCCCTCCGTCCGAAGTGTCAGCGTTCCTCCGTCCCGCATGGCATCGCGGGCGTTGATCGCCAGGTTCAGGACGATCTGATCCAGCTGGCCGGGATCGATCAGCACGAATTCCGGCTCCGGAGACAGCACCGTCGACAGGCTGATGTGCTCGCCGATCAGCCGGCGCAACAGCTTGTCGCTCGCCTTGACCGCGTCGTTCAGGCTGACGACGCGCGGCTGTACGACCTGCCGCCGGCTGAACGCCAGCAACTGATTCGTCAGGGTGCTCGCGCGGCGGCCCGCCTCGCGGATTTCGGCCAGGTCGCCCCGGACGTCGGCGGACAGATCGGGAGTGTCCAGCAGCAGGTCGCAGAATCCGAGAATCGCCGTCAGCAGGTTGTTGAAGTCGTGCGCGACGCCACCGGCCAGTTCGCCGACCGCCTGCATCTTCTGCGCCTGGCCGACCCGTTCCTCCAGCGTCTTCTGCTCGGTGATATCGACCGATACCCCGAGCAGGCGGAGCCTTCCCGGCGCACTCTCAGCGACCATGGCACGCGATTCAATCCAATGGACGCTTCCGTCCGGCCAGATCGTTCGATAACTGACCCGGTAGTGGCCGTCCCCCGACGAGACGGTCCGGTCGATGTCGGCCTTCACACCATCCCGGTCGTCAGGATGGACGTACGACAGGAAACCGTCCCTGGTCGTCGGAAAGGCGTCGGGCGGCACCCCGAAGACGACTTCCATCGACTCCGACCACTGAACGCGGCCGGTGGCGATCTCCCACTCCCAGACGCCCACCCGCGCGGCGCGCATCGCGAACCGGGTCTGCTCCTGGCTGCGCCGGAGTTCCTCCTCGACGGTCTTCCGCTCCGAGATATCGACGGCGATCCCGGACAGTCGTGCGGGCTGCCCGAACGCGTCGCCAAGGGGACGCCCGCGGATATAGATCCAGCCCCGCGAGCCGTCCCGTCGAACGATACGGAATTCGCCGTGAAATCCCTCGGGATCGCGCTGGCCTTGCTGCGCCACGCGCCGCGCCCGCTCGCGCTCCTCGGGCTCGAAGACCTCGAGCATCTCGTCGTAGGCCAGCGTCGTCGGCGCGTTCGCCAGACCGAGGATCCGGGACAGCGCCGCCGACCAGTGGATCCGGCCGCTGGCCAGGTCGCGCTCCCACACGCCGACGCCGCCGGCCTCCAGGGCGAATTGCGTCCGCGCCTCCGACTCGCGCAGGGCGGTGACGATCTGCTGGCGTTCCTGCGCGTACCGGATGGTCCGCTCCAGCAGGGCGGCCGTCATCTCGTCCTTGATGAGATAGTCCGAGGCCCCGGCGCGCATCGCCTGCAGCGCGACCTGTTCGTCATCGGCCGAGGTGAGCATGATCACGGGCGACGTCGGTCGGCAGGCCTGCACCGCTCGGGCCAGATCCAGCCCCGAGCCGGTGTCGAGGCGGTGGTCCAGCAGGTACACGTCGTGCGCTTCGCGGCCGATGGCGAGTCTGGCCGCGTCATAGGTCGAGACCCAGTCGAGCGCGACGCGCG
>JAGWRA010000106.1 GCA_028876655.1 Acidobacteriota bacterium
CCAGATGAGGCGACGTTCCATGCGCCCTACGTGGCCGACCGCCCCACGAGGTCTCATCGATCTCCACGTCTCCCGACAGCGGCTCATCCTCATCATCGTTCATCAGCTCGGTCCTGATCTTCTTCATCATCCGGTGTGCGGTGCGGTAGGTCACGCCAAGCTCGCGTTCAAGCTGCTTGGCCGAGATGCCGCAGCGAGTGCTCGTCATCAGGTACATCGCGTAGTACCAGAGATGCAGCGACGTGGACGACTTGTGGAAGATCGTCCCGGCGGTGGGGTGCAGGTGATGGCCGCAGGCGGTGCAGGTCCACGACTGGCGCTGCTGGCCGGTCTCATACCGCTTGAACGACCGCAGGGCCTGACATTTCGGGCAATGGGTGTCGGTCCCGTTCGGGGCATAGCGGTGACGCCACAGCCAGTCCAGACAGGCCGAGTCGTCCGGAAACTCAGCCATGAATTCCATGAGGGAATACTGAGATTCCGAGGACTGGGCACGCACGGGGCGGTTGCGATTTACGGGCGGCATTGGTCAACCTCTGGACCGAGTGTAGCAGGACTGATTTATACAGTCAAGGGATAATTGGCACTCGTTCCTGATCGCGGGATGCCCGGCGAGGGTCCCGTAAACCGGCGTGCTACGATCGGCGCGTGCGGATCCCGCTGGCGCTGCCGCCTCCGGCCGCCCGGCCCTTCGACGTGGTCGGGTTCGGCCTCAACAGCGTCGACCTGTTCGCGGTCGTCGCCGAGTTTCCGACCAACAGCTCCAAACAACGGCTGCAGCGATTCGCCCGGCTGCCCGGGGGGCCCACCGCCACGACGCTGGTCGGCTGCACCCGGCTCGGCTGGCGCACGCGCTATATCGGGTCCTTCGGCGGTGACGAGCACGGCAGGCTCGTGCGCCGCGCGCTGGCCGAGGCCGGCGTCGACCTCGCCGGCTGCCGGGTCGTCGCGAACGCCGCGAATCAGTTCGCCGTCATTCTCGTGGATGGAAGCTCGGGGGAGCGGACGGTCCTCTGGGATCGCGACCCGGCGCTGGAGCTGGACCCGGCAGACCTGCCGCAGGACCTGCTCACCTCCGGGCGCACGCTGCTGGTCGACGGGCACGAAGCCGTCGCGTCGGCGCGCGCCGCGGCCCTCGCCCGGGCGGCCGGGATCCCCACGGTGATCGACATCGAGCGGGTCCGCCCCGGCACGCTCGACCTGCTGCGCGACATCGACGTGGTCATCGCCGCCGAGGAGTTCCCGGGCGAGCTGACCGGCCTCGATGGCGCGGGCGCCGCGCTGCAGGCGCTGTACGCCGAGTTCCGGCCGGCGGTGGCTTGCGTCACGCTGGGGCGTGAGGGCAGCCTGGCGATCTGCCAGGGGCACGAGATCCGGACGCCGGCGTTCCACCTCCCGTGCGTCGACACGACGGGGGCTGGCGACGCCTTCCGTGCCGGATTCCTCGCGGCCTGGCTGGCGGAGCCGGACGCGGATCTCGACCGGGTGCTGCTCGCCGCCAATGCGGTGGCGGGGCTCAACTGCCGCCGGCTGGGGGCCTGGGACGCACTGCCGCGGCCCGACGAGCTCGCGGCGCTGCTGAGCCGGGCCGGCGGGATGTAACGCGGCGAGATTCGGGCCGGTCTAACGGATCAGGCCGACCGAACCGCCTGGCACGGGGCCGGGCGCGCGGGGGCGGGCTCGCGGCAGGCACGTGGCCGCGGGCTGCGGCCCGCCCGACGGCCGGCAGCGGGCGAGGGCCGATGGCGAGTCGCACGGATCAGGTCTGGACGGGCGGGATGCGTCCCGGGTGGACGGTGACGGTGGTGCAGCGCGAAGCAGCCGAGCAGCCGGTCGACGCTGCGGCCCCGGAGAGCCGTCCGCTGGCGGAGCTGGACGATGCGGCGCTGGTGGCGTTGTGCGTGGCCGGCCGCCGCGAGGCCTTCGACCCGATCGTCGCGCGTCACCGGCGGAACGTCTATCAACTGTGCTACCGCTTCGCCGGCAACCACGAGGATGCCAGCGACTTCGCGCAGGAGGTCTTCCTGCGGGCCTATCGCGGGTTGCGCAGCTTCAAGGGGCAGTCGTCGCTCTCGACCTGGTTGTACCGGATTGGCGTGAACGTCTGCCTCAACCGCGTCAGTCTGAAGACGCCGCCGGTTGGGCCCCTCGACGAAAGCCACCCGGTCGCCGATCGGACGGAAGGACAGGGCGAGCGGCTGCTGCGGGACGAGCGGGCGGCGATCGTGCGGGCCGCCATCGCGAAGCTGCCGCGCAAGCAGCGCGCGACGCTCATCCTGCGGATGTATCACGACCTGCCGCACCGCGACATCGCGGCCATCCTGGGCAGCTCGGTCGGGGCGGTCAAGGCGAACTTCTTTCATGCGATGGGGAACCTGAAGCGCCTCCTGGGATCGGAACCGCTGTGACTCGGGACGGGCAGGGAAGCGCAGGCTGAAAATGGGGCATCTGTCGTCAACCGAACTGATCGACGTCATGGAGGGCGTGGCCCCGCCGGACGCGCGGCAGCACGCCGCGCGGTGCGCCGCATGCCAGGACACGCTGGCCCGGCTGGAGCAGGTGCAGCGGCTGGTGGCGGGCGTGGAGGTGCCGGATCCCTCGCCGCTCTTCTGGGAGCACTTCTCGGCGCGCGTGCGCGAGACGATCGCCGGCGAGCCGCGGTCCGGATTCGCGGCCGCGGGCGGCGGATGGATCGGCTGGCGCGCGGCGCGCTACGCGTTGGTGGCGGCCCTGGCCGTCGGGCTCGTCGCGGTGGCCCTCGATCTGGGTTCGCGCGGCGGCGGGCCGGCTGGCACGAATCCCGTGGCGCCAGCCGTGGCGTCGATCGCGGTGCCGGGTGCGACGCCGCAGGCGGCGACGGGATCGGTCGCGCCGGAGGATGCATCGCTCGACCTGGTCGCGGATCTCTCGGAGGACATGAACTGGGATCAGACGGCCGATGCGGGCATGATGGTGCGGGCCGGCAGTGTCGACTCGGCGATTGCCCGGCTGTCGGCGTCGGAGCGGACGGCACTGGCGAAGCTGCTGGAGGCGCAGCTCGGTCACACGAGCTCGTAGGCCCCACCCCTGGAGACGGAATGGAGTGGCTGGTGACGCAGGTGATGGATAGGCAACGGACGCGGCCGGCGCACGGCGCCGGCGTGCGCGGCGGGCGGCTCGCCGTGGCGGTGCTGGCGATCGTGTGTGTCCTTGGGCTGGCGATCCCGCGCGCCTCGGCGCAGGAACCGCCGGCGCGGACGCCGCAACCGCAGGCGACGCGGCCGGGACCGCGGCGCATGCCGCCGGGCGGCGGTCCGGGCGGCGTCTCGCCGGTCGAGGTGCAGCGGCTCTTCGACGCGTACTTCCTGATGCAGGCGCAGCAGGCGCTGAAGATCAGCGACGCGCAGTATCCGCAGTTCCTCATCAAGATGCGGGCGCTGCTCGAGCTGCGGCAGAAGAACCAGCAGGAGCGCTTCCGTCTGGTCCGCGAGCTGCGCGACCTCACCGATCCCAAGGGGCCGCAGACGAGCGACGCCCAGATCAAAGAGGCCCTGCAGAAGCTGGAGACCTTCGATGCGCAGGCGGCCCAGGACCTGAGCAAGGCCTACGACGCGGTCGACCAGGTGCTCGACATCCGTCAACAGGCGCGGCTGCGGGTGTTCGAGGAGCAGATGGAGCGGCGCAAGCTCGAGCTGCTGATGCGGGCGCGGGCGGGCCGCGGCGGCGGCCAGTGGCGCCCCGAGGGATTCGGTCCCGATCACCCGTAAGCCGTTTCGTCCCCACGTCCGCCCGCCGCCCCGGCCCGGAGACCGTCCGGCCGGGGCCCGTGTGGTACACTCGGTCTCACTCCCTTCCCGGATAGAATGACGACATGAAGCAGCCACGCAGCGGGCAGCGTCTCGCGATCGCGGCCGCGCTGGTCGCCGTGCTGGCGGCCGCCGCCGGCGCGCCGGCCGGTGCCGATCAGTTCTCGAAGCGGGACGCCCTGGCGTTCGTGCAGAAGATCGACGCGATCCACGCCCACGCCGGCGGGAAGAGCCGCGCGCCGCTCAAGACGGCGATCTCGGAGCGCGAGGTGAACGCGTACCTCGCCCTGGACGGCGCGGCGGATCTGCCGCCCGGAATCGGGAACGTGCGGGTGAGCCTGATCGGGCCGGGCCGGCTGAGCGGCAGCGCCCTCGTCGATCTCGACGTCGTCCGCCGGAACCAGAAGGCGAAGGGGAGCCTGCTCGACCCGATGGCGTTCCTCACCGGCCGGCTGCCGGTGTCGGTTACCGGCGTACTGACGACGCATGCCGGCGAGGCGCGCTTCCAGCTCGAGTCGGCGCAGATCGCGGGCGTGCAGGTGCCGCGGATGGTGATCGACGAGCTGCTCGCCTACTACGCGAAGACGCCGGGGACGCCGAAGGGCGTCACGCTCGATTCGAGTTTCCCGCTGCCCGACCGGATCCAGCAGATCGACGTGCAGCGCGGGCAGGCCATCGTCGTCCAGTGAGATGCCGGGCCCGCCCGTGACGCCATCCGCCCCGGACGTCCTGGCCACGCCGCTGCAGTACCTGAAGGGCGTGGGGCCGCGGCGGGGCGCCGACCTCCAGAAGGCCGGGTTGGCGACGATCGAGGATCTGCTGTACCGGTTTCCGATCCGCTACGAGGACCGGAGTCAGCTCCAGCCGATCGCGACCCTGCGGCCCGGGCAGACGGTCTCCATCACCGGTGAACTCCTCAGCGGCGGGCTGCGGCCGACGCGGCGGCCGGGCTTCAAGATCTTCGAGGCGCTGGTGCGCGACTCCAGTGGAACGGTGCGCGCCGCCTGGCTGAACCAGCCGTTCCTCCGCGACGTCTTCCAGCCCCACCAGCAGGTCGTGCTGTTCGGTCCCGTCGAACAGTACGGCACGGGCGGGCTGCAGCTCACCAATCCCCAGTACGAGATCCTCGACGCTGAGGAGGCCGAGACGATCCACACCGGCCGGATCGTGCCGGTGTACGAGAAGACCGGCAGCCTGACGCCGAAGATGCAGCGCCGGCTCGTGCACGACGCGCTGCAGCGGCTGCCAGAGGAGATTGAGGATCTGCTGCCGGCGGCGGTGCGCGCGCGCCGGCACCTGCCGGGCCGCCGCGAGGCGCTGGCGGCCACCCACTTCCCGGCGCCCGGCACGCCGCTCGACGAGCTGAACCGGTTCCGGACGCCAGGGCAGGTCCGGCTGATCTTCGAGGAGTTCTTCGTCTTCCAGCTCGGGCTGCTGGCCCGGCGGCGCGAGATGGACGCGGAGCACAAGCCGCGCGCGGTGCACGTGGACGACCGCATCCGCGAGTCGGCGCGGCGCGTGCTGCCGTTCCGGCTCACCGGCGGCCAGCGGCAGGCGCTGAAGGAGATCGTCGAGGACATGCAGCGGGCCCAGCCGATGAACCGGCTGCTGCAGGGCGACGTCGGCGCCGGCA
The DNA here is from genome assembly GCA_028876655.1 of Acidobacteriota bacterium. Classification (GTDB taxonomy): domain Bacteria; phylum Acidobacteriota; class Vicinamibacteria; order Vicinamibacterales; family CAVVIG01; genus JAGWRA01. Next base: position 5,419 of record JAGWRA010000106.1, read on the forward strand.
AGACGATCGTGGCGCTGCTGGCGGCGGTGGTCGCGATGGAGAACGGCCTGCAGGTCGCCTTCATGGCGCCCACCGAGATTCTGGCCGAGCAGCATTTCGAGAACATCCGCCGGTTGCTGGCCGGATCGCGCTTCCGGGTGGCGCTGCTGACGGGCGGCGCGCGGACCAGGGCGCGGCGGCAGCTGCTGGCCGAGGTGGCCGCGGGCGAGGTGGACCTGCTGGTCGGAACGCACGCGCTGGTGCAGGAATCGGTGGCCTTCAGGGAGCTGGGCCTGGTCGTCATCGACGAGCAGCACCGCTTCGGCGTCCTGCAGCGGGCGACGTTGCGCGAGAAGGGGCTGCATCCGGACGTGCTCGTGATGACGGCGACGCCGATCCCGCGCACGCTCGCGCTCACCACCTACGGCGACCTCGACGTCTCGGTGATCCGCGAGGGGCCGCCGGGCCGCCTCCCGGTGAAGACGGTGGCGAAGCCGGACAGCCGGCGCGACGAGGTGTACGCCTTCGTCACGCAGCAGCTCGAGGCCGGACGGCAGGCCTACGTCGTCTATCCGCTGGTGGAGGAATCGGCGAAGGTCGACCTGAAGGCGGCGACGGAGATGGCCGACCATCTGGCCCAGGAGATCTTCCCGGCCTTCCGCGTGGCGCTGCTGCACGGGCGGATGAAGGCCGACGCGAAGGAACGGGTCATGCGCGCGTTCGTCGCCGGTGAACTGGACGTCCTGGTGTCGACGACGGTGATCGAAGTGGGCGTCGACGTGGCGAACGCGTCGGTGATGATCGTCGAGCACGCCGAGCGGTTCGGGCTGGCGCAGCTGCACCAGCTGCGGGGCCGGGTGGGACGGGACAGCTCGCAGGCCTATTGCATCCTGATCTACCAGGCGCCGCTGTCCGATCAGGGGCGGGCGCGGCTGCAGGTGATGACCGACACCACCGACGGGTTCGTCATCGCGGAGCGGGATCTCGAGTTGCGCGGCCCCGGCGATTTCTTCGGCACGCGCCAGTCGGGGGTGCCGACGCTGAGGGTCGGCGACCTGTTGCGCGATCGGGCGCTGATGGAGGAGGCCCGGCAGGAGGCCGGCGCGTGGCTCGACGGCGCGGATCGGACGCCGGCGCTGGTCGACACGGTCCGGCGCACGTGGGCCCAGCGGTTCGGGCTGGTGGGTGTGGGGTAGGGACGCGTCAGGTGTTATGCGCATCATCGCCGGCACCCTGAAAGGACGCCAGCTCCTCGGCCCGACGTGGGCGGGGCTGCGGCCGACGTCGGATCGGCTGCGGGAGACGCTGTTCAACGTCATCCGCGACGAGGTCGACGGACGGCGGGTACTCGATGCCTGCGCGGGGACCGGGGCGCTGGGGATCGAGGCGCTGAGCCGGGGAGCGGCCCACGTGACGTTCGTCGAGCGCGACGCGCGTGCGAACCGGCTCATCGCGGCGAACCTGGAGCGGTGCGGGATCGCCGACGGCTATGCTATCATCCGCGCAGAGCTGCGATCGGCGCTCGCGCGGCTCGGGCACGACGCGCCGTTCGACCTCGTCCTGTTCGATCCGGCGTACGACGATCCCCGGGCCGAGGCGCTGCTGGCGCTGGCCGGCGGGCGGGTGGCGGCCGGTGGTCTGCTGGTCTACGAGCACGCGCGGCGGCGGCCGGCGCCGGACACGGCGGGGCCGCTGCACCGGACACGCGAGCTGAACTCGGGCGACAGCGCGCTGGCGTTCTACCGGCACCGGACACCGGCGGCCGGCGCCGCAGGGCGGGAAACGGAATCCTGATGGCATCTGAGGCGCGTGCGGCCGGCGCGGGACGGCTGGCGATCTATCCCGGGTCGTTCGACCCCCTCACCAACGGCCACGTCGACATCATCTCGCGCGGCGCCCGGTTGTTCGACCGGATCATCGTCGCGGTCCTCGTCAACGCCGAGAAGAACCCGCTGTTCACCATGGAGGAGCGGCTGGAGATCGCACGCGAGGTCTTCCGCGATCAGCCGCACGTCGAGGTGGACACCTTCGAGGGGCTGCTGGTCGACTACGTCGCCCGGCGGAAGGCCCAGGTGATCGTCCGCGGCCTGCGGGCGATCTCCGACTTCGAGTTCGAGTTCCAGATGGCGCTGATGAACCGGCGCCTCAACTCCGGCATCGAGACGGTGTTCATGATGCCGGCCGAGCAGTACACGTACATCAGCTCCCGCCTCATCAAGGAGGTCTTCGCGCTCGGCGGACAGGTCAGCGGCCTCGTGCCGGACACCGTCGAGGCCCGGCTGCGCGAGAAACAGGCGGGGCTGGCGCCCGGTCGCTGAGGCGACGGCGCCGCGACGACGACCCTCGACCGAAGACTGAAGACCGTAGACCGAAGACTGACGACCGCATCCCACTCAGGACTCATCACCATGCTTGCAGCACGCACCTCCCGGATCTCTTCGTCTCCCACGCTGAAGGTCGGCGCCGAAGCCGATCGGCTCCGCCGCCAGGGGATCGACGTCGTCGATTTCGGCGCCGGCGAGCCCGACTTCCCGACGCCGGAACACGTGAAGGCCGCGGCACGCGCCGCGATCGACGCCAACTTCACGAAGTACACGCCGAACACCGGTATCGCCGAGCTGAAGCAGGCCATCTGCGACCGCTACAAGGCCGATTACGGCGTCGCCTACACGCCCGCCGAGGTCATCGTGTCGGCCGGCGGCAAGCAGGCGCTGTACAACGTGGCGCTGGCGCTCTTCGGGCCGGGCGACGAGGTGATCATCCACGCGCCATACTGGCCGACGCTGCCCGAGCAGGTGAAGCTGGCGGACGCCGAGCCGGTGATCGTCCAGACGCACGCGGAGGACGGCTTCGCCATCACGGCCGCGCCGATCCTGGCGGCCATCACCCCGCGCACGCGCGGCATCATCATCAACTCGCCCTGCAACCCCACCGGCGCGCTGATGGCGGAGGACGAACTGGCCGCGGTCGCCGAGGCGGTGAAGGGACGCGACATCTGGATCGTCATCGACCTCTGCTACGAGCGGCTCATCTACGATCCGGTGCCGCACAACCTGCCCGGGGTCCTCGACGCGCGGATGCGCGATCGGACGGTGCTCTGCGGGTCGGCGTCGAAGGCGTATGCGATGACCGGCTGGCGCTGCGGCTGGACGCTGGGGCCGGCGGAGGTGATTGCCGCCTGCAACGCGATCCAGAGCCACGCGACCTCCAACGTCGCGTCGATTTCGCAGAAGGCGGCGCTCGCGGCGCTCACCGGTCCCCAGGACGCGGTCCGCGCCATGCTGGACGAGTACCGGACGCGGCGCGACACGGTGATCGGCTGGCTCGCGGCCGACCCGCGGCTGAAGGTCCGGTCGCCGGGCGGGGCGTTCTACCTGTTCGTCGACGTCTCCGGCGTGCTGTCGCCCGACGGCATCCGGACGTCGGCCGAGTTCGCCGAGGCGCTGCTGCGCGAGGCGCACGTGGCGCTCACCGCCGGCGAGGCCTTCGATGCCCCCGGCTTCGTCCGCATCTCCTACGCGACCTCGCTCGATCGGCTGCGGGAGGGGACGACCCGGCTGCTGCAGTTCATCGCCAGTCACGACCGGAAGGGAGCCACGGCAGGCGCCGCGGGCGCCTGACGCGTCCTCCGCCATCCACGTGCCGGCCGCCCGGGCGGCCGGCACGCCCCGACGTCATGCTGTCCTCCGAATTCCTCGCGGCCCTGGTACGGATTGCCGGCGCGGCGCACGTGCGGCGCGATCCGGAGGCGCTGGACGTCTACGGCCACGACGCCCTGAACCGCGGCCACGCCCCGGACGTGGTCGTGCTGCCCGCCACGACCGACGAGGTGGCCGCCGTCGTCCGGCTCTGCGCCGCGCACGGCGTGCCGATCGTGCCGCGCGGCGCCGGCACCGGCTACACGGGCGGCTCGGTGCCGTCGCACGGCGGCGTCGTGCTCTCCCTGGAGCGGCTGGACCGGATCCTCGCGATCGACGAGGAGAACCTGCTCGCCGTCGTCCAGCCGAACGTCGTCACCGGCGTGCTGCAGGAAGCCGTCGAGCGGGTCGGGCTGTTC
>JAGWRA010000107.1 GCA_028876655.1 Acidobacteriota bacterium
CGGCCGCCGCTCCCGACACCGGGACGACGGGCCCGCCGCCGGCCACGGCGGCCGCTCCTCAGGCGGCAGCGCCGCCGACCGCCGCGCTCGGCATGTCGCCGCAGCGGTTGTACGACAGCGCATGGGCCGACTTCGCCGGGGGCCAGTGGGACCTCGCGATCCAGGGGTTCGAGGCGTACATCCGCACGTTCCCCCAGTCGGATCTGGCCGACGATGCCCAGCTGAACATCGGCAACTCGTACTACAATGCCGGGAAGTTCCAGCAGGCGGTCACGGCCTTCGATCGCGTCATCCAGAACTATCCGGGCCGCAATGCCGTGCCCGACGCCTACTACAAGCGGGGACTCGCCTATCGCCGGCTGAACCAGGACGACAAGGCCCGCGAGTCGTTCGACTTCGCGGCGAAGAACTTCCCCGACAGCGATGCCGGCCGCCTGGCCCGGCAGCAGCTGGAACAGCTGAAGCGCCCCGGCGGCGCCTGAAAGGACTTCTGCATGGGCAGCGTCAACAAAGTGATCCTCGTCGGCAACCTCGGGCGCGACGCCGAGCTGCGCTACACGCCCGGCGGCGCCGCCGTGGCCACGCTGAACCTCGCCACGACCGAGGTCTGGAACGACAAGTCCGGACAGCGCCAGGAGAAGACCGAGTGGCACCGGGTGGTGCTCTGGGGGAAGACCGCCGAGTCGCTGGCGGAGTACCTGACCAAGGGCAAGCAGATCTACGTCGAGGGGCGGCTGCAGACCCGGCAGTGGGATGACAAGGACGGGAACAAGCGCTACACGACCGAGATCCGGGCCGACCGGGTCGTGCTGCTCGGCGGGGGCGGGGGCGGCAGCCGCAGCGCCGGAGGCGACCGCGGCGAGTCCGCGATGGGCGCGGTCGACCGCGGTGCCGACATGGGCGAGCCGCTCACCGACGACGACATCCCCTTCTGACGCGGACGGATGGAGAATGAAGAATCGAGGCGTCGTCTCGATTCTTCATTCCCGGGCTGCGTGCCTCAGGAGTGCTCCTTGTCCTCCCGCCCGTACCGATCCTGCAGCCGGACGACGTCGTCCAGTTCGGGCGTCGACACCTCGAACACGTCGCAGTCGTCGATTGCCGTCATCCGGTGAACGGTTCCCGGCGTGATGTGCACGCGCTCGCCGGGCGCCATCTCGCGCTGGACGAGCGGCCCGCCCTGCTCCGCGATTTCGAACAGCATCCGGCCCGCCCAGAGGAAGATCGTCTCGTCCTTGCGGTTGTGGTACTGCAGGCTGAGCGCCTGCCCCGCGTTCACGTGGATGAGCTTCCCCACGTAGCGATCCGTCTTCGCCCAGTGGAGTTCGTAGCCCCAGGGCTTCTCCACCCTCACGACGTCCGTGCTCACCAGCGTCCTCGCTTCCTGAAGGTCACTTCTGTCCACCGGCCGGCGCGGTCGCACCGGCGGGGCGTGACGACAGCACTTCGAGCAACCGCCGCTCGATGGCGTCGACGGTCGGCAACCGCAGCGCCTCGCGCGCGACGCGCCGCATGTCCTCGGCGCTGACCCCGGCCAGCAGCTGCCTCGCGACGGGAATGGCGGCCGGCGTCATGCTGAACTCGCGCAGCCCGAGGCCGACGAGCAAGGCCAGCAACGCGGGGTCCGACGCCATCTCCCCGCAGAGCGACACGGGGATCCCGCGCCGGTCCGATGCGCGGCGGACGAGCGCGATCAGCCGCAGAATCGCCGGATGCAGCGGCTCGTACAACCGCGAGACCCGCTCGTCGGCGCGGTCGACGGCCAGGCAGTACTGGATCAGGTCGTTGGTGCCGATCGTGCAGAACGCCACTTCCCGCGCCAGCAGGTCGGCCACGTAGGCGGCGGCCGGGATCTCGATCATCACGCCGATCGGGACGTCGGGGACATCCTCTCCCCGCGCCGCCAGCTCCGCGCCGGCCTCCGCGACGACGGCACGCGCCTCCCGCAACTGCTCGACGCCGGACACGAAGGGGAACATGATCCGCAACCGGCCATGCCGGCCCGCCCGGAGCAGCGCGCGCAGCTGCGTCCTGAACAGCTCGCGCCGCGTGAGGCAGAGCCGCATGCCGCGCAGCCCGAGGGGGTTGCCGCGCCCGCGCGACCAACCGGCCGTGGCGCCGCGCCGCTCCCGGGTCGCGAGCTGATCCTCGTCGACGTCGAAGGTGCGGATGGTGACCGGCTCGGGGGCCATCCCCTCGACCAGCCGGCGGTACATCTCGTACTGCCGTTCCTCTTCGTCTGCCTCGTCGGGCGTCTCGGCGAGGAGGAACTCCGAGCGGTACAGCCCGATGCCCTGCGCGCCGCACTCGCGTGCCGTCTCCAGGTCGCCGGGCAGCTCGATGTTCGCTTCGAGCCGGATCAGCACGCCGTCAGCCGTCACGCCCGGGCCGCGGCGCCCCTGCGGGTTCGGCGTGCGGGAGACGGGCTGCCGGCCCGCCCGCAGGGCGATGTCGTCGAGCACCTCGCGGGACGGCTCGACCAGCACCTCGCCGGTTGCGCCGTCGAGCACCAGCGTGGCGCCGGCCGGGATGCGGCGGCTGGCATCGTGCAGCCCCACGACGGCCGGCACGTCGAGCGACCGGGCCAGGATGGCGGTGTGGTACGTCCGACTGCCGGCGTCGGTGGCGAAGCCCTGCACCTTTCCCCAGTCCACCTGGGCCGCCACCGACGGCGTGAGCTCGTCGCAGACGAGGACGCACGGCCCATCGATGGCGTTCAGCAGGTCGCGCGGCGTTCCGAGGCCGGAGCGCAGGTTCAGCCGGAGGCGGCCGATCACGTCGGCCAGGTCCCCCTTGCGCTCCCGCAGGTAGGGATCCTCGATGGCGTCGAAGACCGAGCCGAGGTCCTCGAAGACCTGCTGCACGGCCCACTCCGCGTTCACCTGCTGGTCGCGGACGATCGCCTCGGCCCGGGTGAGCAGCATCGGGTCGTCGAGCATCAGCAGCTGGGCGTCGAAGAGGGCCGCCAGCTCGCCGCCGCGCGTCTCGGCGACGCGCGCCCGGATCTCCTGCAGCTGCCGGCGCGACCGCTCCCGGGCCGCCGCCAGGGCGGCCAGCTCGGTGGCGACCTGCGCCGCGGGGATGCGGAACCGGATGGCCCGGGCCCCCTGCATCAGCACGACGGCGCGGCCGGTGGCGATCCCCCCGGACACGCCGATCCCCGTCAGTCGCTCCATGGCTCCTCACCCAGGCCGGCCGACACCAGCGCGGCCAGCGCCTCCACGGCGTCGGTTTCGTCGACGCCATCGGCGGAGATCGTGATCACCGTGCCGCAGCCCGCCGCCAGCAGGAGCAGCCCCATGATGCTCTTGCCGTCCATCTCGCGCCCCTCGCGCGAGACGCGGATCTGCGCACGGTAGCGCGTCGCGAGGTGGACGAACTTCGCCGCCGCCCGCGCGTGCATGCCGAGCCGGTTGGTGACGGTCACCTCGCGGACGATCACGCCGAGGCTCCCTGGTCCCCGCGCAGCAGATCGGAGGCCACCCAGATCGCGTTCCGGCCGTGGTCGCGCATCTCCCGTGCGACGGCCAGCAGGTCGGTCGACGTCCGCAGCTCGGCCAGCTTGATCAGCATCGGGAGGTTCACCCCCGTGAGCACCTCGACCCGGTCGGTCTCGAGGAACGTGATCGCGAGGTTCGACGGCGTCCCGCCGAACATGTCCGTCAGCAGCAGCACGCCCTTCGGCCCCGCGACCCGCGCGACGGCCTCGGCGATGGCCTCCCGCGCGTCCCCGACGTCGTCGTGCCACCCGATCGAGACCGCCGCGAACTGCGGCAGGTCGCCCACGATCGTCTCGGCCGCGTTCACCAGCTCGCTGGCCAGCTGCCCGTGCGTCACGACCACGACGCCGATCATCGCTCCAGTCCGGTTCCCCTGCTCGTCCACGCCGATCTCCTTGCCTTCAGCCCTCGAGGAGGATGTCACGGTGCCGCAGCCGCAGCCGGACGCCGCTCAGGTCTTCGAGGCCGCCCCGCAGCGATTCGGCGACCATGACCGACCGGTGCCGCCCGCCCGTGCAACCGACCGCGATGGTCAGGTAGCTCTTGCCCTCCTGCACGTAGAGCGGAATCAGATATCGCAGGTACTCGATGAGCCGCCGGATGAACTCGCGCGTTCCCTCGTCCCGCTCCATGTAGCGGATGACCGACCGGTCGCGCCCGGTGCGCGGTCGCAGGCTGGGGACGAAATGGGGGTTCGGCAGGCACCGGACGTCGAACACCAGGTCGGCGTCGACCGGCAGCCCGTGCTTGAAGCCGAAGCTCAGCAGGGTCAGCACCAGGCCGGGCTTCGGCGTCTGTCCGCGCGACAGCCGCTGGAAGAAGCGCCGCAGTTCGTGCACCGTCATGTTCGACGTGTCGACGATCGCGTCGGCCATGCCGCGGATGCCGGCGAGCCGCTGGCGCTCTTCCCGGATCCCCTCGCTCACCGAGCGACCGTGCGCCAGCGGATGCGGCCGCCGCGATTCGGAGAAGCGCCGCACCAGCGCCTCGTGCGTCGCCTCCAGGAAGATCAGCATCGGCCGCACGCTGCCGGTGCGGCGCAGCTTCCGGAAGACCTTGGGGAACTGCGACAGGAACGCCCGCTCGCGCACGTCGGCCGTGACCGCGATCCGCGAGATCTCCGAGCCGGCGCGGCGGCTCAGCCGGACCAGCGTGGGGATCAGCGTCGTCGGCATGTTGTCGACGCAGAAGTACCCGAGATCCTCCAGCGCGCGGATCGCCTGCGACTTCCCCGAGCCGGACAGTCCGGTGAGGATGATGAAGCGCGCGTTGCCCGCCGGCCGCCGGGCCTCCTGGCGGTGACGCGCCGTGCGCCCGGACGTCGCCGTGCGCGGCGCGGCCTTCTTCGCCATCAGGCCTCGCCTCCGGGATCGTCCACCAGCTCCTCCGGGTCTTCCTCCGCCGCCGGCTCGGCCGTCCCGGGGCCCTGGAGCTGCGCATCGAGGCGGGCGGCGAGTTCCCGCGCGGCGTGGTAGCCGCGGGCTCGCAGCAGCTGGTTGCGGGCGGCCACCTCGACCAGGATCGCGGCGTTCCGGCCGGGCGCGACCGGCATGCGCACCAGGGGCACCTTCAGCCCGAGGATCTCCTCGAACCGGTCGTCGAGCCCCAGGCGGTCGTACTCCGCGCCGTCCTCCCAGCGCTCGAGGCGGACCACGAGCTCGATCCGCTTCGAGTTGCGGATCGAGGCGATGCCGAACAGCTCGCGCACGTTGATGAGGCCGAGGCCGCGCAGCTCCATGTGGTGCCGGGTCAGCTCGGGACAGGTGCCAATCAGGATCGTCTCCGAGCGCCGCCGCACCTCGACGGTGTCGTCGGCGACCAGGCGATGGCCGCGGCCGATGAGGTCGAGCGCACACTCGCTCTTGCCGATGCCGCTCTCGCCGATGATGAGCACGCCCAGGCCGAGGACGTCCAGCAGCACGCCATGCCGGATCTCCCGGGCGGCCAGCTGGTCGTCGAGCATCGAGGTGAGCTTGGCCATCGCGTTCGGCGTGGCGATCGCGGTGGCCAGCAGGGGCACGGCCGCCCGCTCGGCTTCGACGGCCAGTTCCGGCACCGGCCTGAACCCGCCGGTGACCAGCACGCAGGGGATGTCGTGGGCGAGCGTCAGCCGCAGCGCGTCGCGCCGGGCGGCCGCACCGAGTCCGTCGAGGAACCGGAGCTCGCTCTCCCCGAGCACGAGGACGCGCCCCGGCTGCAGGTAGGCATCGAACCCGGCGAGCGCGAGGCCGGTCTTCTGGATGTGCGGGCTGGTGATCCGGCGGGACAGCCCGCCGCCTCCCGCCAGCAGCTCGAGCGGGAGACCGAGGGCTTCAGGGCGGCTGCCGAGCAGGGTGGCGACGGTGACGCCCGGGGGCGATGTCATCGTGGTCTCGCGGGCCACCCCGTACGAGGTGGTCCGGCGGCGCCTCACCGTTCGGGTTCGATCAACCCGAGTCCGCCGGTCCGGCGGCGGTAGAGGACGTTGATGGCGTCGGTGGTCGCGTTCCGGAAGACGAAGACCGCCTCCCCCTGCTCGTCGATCTCCAGCGCCGCCTCCTCGAGCGTCATCGGCTTGGCGCCGTCAGGCGACTCGCGGACGATCCGCGGCCGCCGTCCGCGCGACGGAGCGGCGGTCGCCCCGGCCGGCGCGCCGGCCCGCTCTCGGGCGCTGCGGGTGCTGCGGGGCGCCAGCCGTCGCTTGCGTCCCTCGCGCTTGCCCTTCAGGGTCTGGGCCTGCCGCTCCAGCTTCTCGGCCACCGTGGACAGCGAGGCGTCCCAGCTGCCGGTCGCGGCCGCGCCGCGCAGGAACTTCTCGCCGCGGGCGTGAAGCGTGACCTCGACGCGGTGACGGAACTTGTCCTGCGTGAGGACGACCTGGGCGGACACCAGCCCGTCGTTGAGGATCCGCTGCAGTCCGGCCAGCCGCCGGTCGACGAGCCGGCGCAGGACGGGCGTGATGTCCACGTGGCGTCCGGTGAGTTCGAGTCGCATGCGTGCCGCCTAGTACAGAACCTTGCGCTGGTTGGAGGTCGGAATCTTCAGCTCTTCCCGGTACTTCGCGATCGTGCGTCGGGCCAGCACGAGCCCCTCGTGCTGCAGGATGCTCACGATCTTCGAGTCGCTCAGCGGCTTCCGCGGGTCCTCGCCCTCGATGATCTTCCGGATCCGCTGTTTGATCGTCACCGACGAGACGCTCTCGCCGTACGAGCTGCTGATCCCGCTGTGGAAGAAGTACTTCATCTCGAACACGCCCTGCGGCGTGTGCATGTACTTGTTGGTCACCACGCGGCTGACCGTCGACTCGTGCATGCCGATGTCGTTCGCCACGTCGCGGAGCACGAGCGGCCGCAGGTGCTCGATCCCCCGATCGAGGAAGTCGCGCTGGAAGTTGATGATGCTCGTCGCGACCTTGTGGATCGTCTTCTGCCGCTGCTCCACCGACTTGATCAGCCACAGCGCGGATCGGAACTTGTCCTTCACGTACGCGCGCGTCTCGTCGCTGTTGCCGGCGTTCTTGTCGAGCAGCCGCCGGTACACGGGGCTGATCCGCAGCTGCGGCAGCCCTTCCTCGTTCAGCACGGCGACGTACTGATCCTCGACCTTCACGACGTAGACGTCGGGAATCACGTAGTGCGACTGCGACGGGTTGTAGCGGCTGCCGGGCTTCGGGTCCAGGTGCCGGATGACCTCGATGTGCTCCTTGAGGTCCTCGATCGACATGCCGAGCTTCCTGGCGATCTCGGGCACCTGGTGGTTCTGCAGCAGCTTCAGGTGCTCGGTGACGATCTTCTCGGTGGGGGTCCCCTCGAGCCCGAGGTGCCGCACCTGCAACAGCAGGCACTCCTGCAGGTCGCGGGCGGCGACGCCGATCGGATCGAAGCTCTGCACGAGCCGCAGCGCCCGCTCGACGTCGTTGACCTCCCACGGCCCCATCGCGGCGATCTCCTCGAACGACGCCACGAGATAGCCGTCCTCGTCGAGATTGCCGATGATGGCCGCCCCGATCTCCCGCAGCCGCTCGTCGTCGGTCTGCAGCGAGAGCTGCCACATCAGATGGTCGGCCAGCGAGCTCGACGTCGACAGCGTGTTCTCGATCGGGGGGAGTTCCTTGACTTCCTGCGGGGTGTGGGGCCGGTAGCCGTCGTCGAGGTAGTCGCCGAAGAAGTACTCGTAGTCGGCGTCGTCCCAGTTCTCGCCCTTGTCGGCCGCCGCCTCGGCCCCGGGCTTCTCGGCGGGGGCCTCGGCCGGCTGCAACTCCTCGGTCGGAACCTCCTCCAGCATGGGGTTCTCGACCACCTCCTGGTTCAGGAGGTCCGACAGCTCGATGGTCGACATCGGCAGCAGCTTGATCGCCTGCTGCAGCGATGGCGTCAGAATGAGCTTCTGAACGAGCTTGGTGTGGAGTTTCTGCTGAATCGCCATGGGCGCACATCAAAGGCGGGCGGGCGTGATGACGACGACGCGCCCGCGCCTCAGGGACGCTCCTGGCGGAGGGTCCTGCGGTTCATATTAGTCCAAGCGGAAGTCCGCCCCGAGATAAATCCGCTTGACGTCCTCGTCGGCCGCCAGGCTGTCGGGGGTCCCGCTCTTGAAGATCACGCCGCCGTGCACGATGTAGGCGCGATCGGTGATCTTCAACGTCTCCCGGACGTTGTGATCGGTGATGAGCACACCGATACCGCGCTCCTTCAGGTGAAAGATGATCTTCTGGATATCGGTGACGGCGATCGGATCGATGCCGGCAAACGGCTCGTCGAGCAGGATGAACAGCGGCGAGATCACCAGGGCGCGGGTGATTTCCGCCCGGCGCCGCTCTCCGCCCGACAACGTGTACGCCGGCGCCCGGGCCAGCGGTGTCAGATTCAGTTCCGCGAGCAGCGCCCGCGCCCGCGCCCGCCGCTCGGCCGCGTCGAGATCCAGCGTCTCGAGAATCGCCAGGATGTTCTGCTCGACCGTCAGGCCCCGGAAGATCGACGGCTCCTGCGGCAGGTATCCGATGCCCTTCCGCGCCCGGATGTACATCGGGTCGTCGGTGATATCCTGTCCGTCGAGCACCACCCGACCGGAGTCGGGCGCCGTCAGGCCGACGGTCATGTAGAACGTCGTCGTCTTGCCGGCACCGTTCGGCCCGAGCAGGCCGACGACCTCGCCGGACCCGACCTCGAGGCTGACGCCCTTCACCACGGCCCGTCCGCCGTACGACTTCGTCAGTTCGTGCGTCCGGAGGGTCGCCATTCACTCGCCGCGTGGCCCTGAGCAGTTCGGACCGCTCTTGGTCTCGGTGCGGTACGCCCCGCCGCCGTCGACGATGATCCTATCAGTCGATCTGAAGAAAGTCAAAGTTTTGCCCAGTGTTTGCCGGCATTCTTCATCGATCTTCACCGGCGCGCCCGTCACGACGTAGCGCTCGTCGGCCGCGAAGTACGAGAGGTGCTCGCCGGTCACCGTGCGGCCCGCCTGCCGCAGCACGATGCCCTCGAACCCCTCCAGCCGCTGCACCGTACTGCCATCGGCGGAGAGATACAGTTCGATCTTCTTCGTCGCGGTGAGGTCGCCCTGCGGACCGTTGAGCCGGGGATCCTCCGTGTAGGTCGCCAGCCGCGCCGCGTCATTGTAGGTCATCTGCGCGGCCAACCCCAGCAGCGTCACCCGCTCCTTCTTCTTCGTCTTCTCGTCGACCTGATCGACCCGCATCGTCGTCCGCACCCCGCCCGACGCGCTGAGATTGCCCTCTTCGCGGTCGAGCGTGATCGTCGCTCCCTCGATGGCGGTGTCGCCCTGCCACAGCCGCGCGTGCCCCGTGTAGACCGCATGCGCCGTCGTGCCGTCGTAGGCCAGATCGTCGCCCGTGATGTTCACCGGCTGGTCCTGCTTCAGGATCGCCGGCAGGTGCCCCCCGTCCTTGGCCGCCGTTCCGTGGTCCGCCCCGGCCAGCAGGACGCTGCGGACGTTGCCCGACGCCTGCAGCTTCGGCCCCGTCGGCGCGAGCGCGATGGCCGTGGCGTCGACCATGATCCGCGGATCGGTGACGTGCGGCTCGGCGCCGCCGGGCCCCTGGCCCGACAGCTTCACGACGCCGGCCGTGACGTCGTAGTCGCCGACGGCCGCCTCGGCCTCCATCGCCCCCTGCGCGAACCGGACGTCGCCCGAGAAGCGGGCGCGCTGCACCGCACCGAGCCCCGGCGTCAGTCCGAGGTCCAGCCGCTCGGCCTTCGCGATCCGGTCCCCGCCGGCGATCCGCTCGCGATAGTCGACGTGCCCGGTCATCACCGCCGACGTCACGCCCTGCGTCCCCTGACCGGTGGCGCCGAGCGCATCGGCTCTGATCGTCCGGGCCGGCTCGCCGTTCTCGGCCGGGAAGGTCAGTGCCACGCCGCCCTGGCCGGTCAGCGCGCTCACCGTCGTGCCGTCGGCGGCCAGGCCGATGTTCAACTGGTCGGCCGCCACCCGCCGGTCCTCACCACGCCGGGCGCCGGCGATGTCGACGGCCGCGCCGCCCATCAGCGTCGCCTGCTGCAGCGTGCCGCCCGGGTCGCGATACGCCAGATCCATGTCCGTGGCGTGCAGCCCGGCCACCGAACCGGCCCCGCCCGGGCCGCCGGTGATCTGCGAGCCGCCGCGCAGGCTCAGGCGGGACAGGGCCTTGTCGTCGGGCGTCAGGTACGCCGTCCCGGAATCCGCTTCGACCGTCCGTCCCTCGCGCTGCAGCTGGACGTGGCCCTGGAAGACCAGCATGTGATCGTGCCGGACGTACTCGGCCGACCCGGCGGCCAGATGGGTCGGCTGGCCGCCCGGGCTGTCCGGCGCGATGTCGATGATCGCGTCCTTCGCCAGCGACAGGATGTCGTTGTTCTTGTCGTAGGTCAGCCCGACGCTGCTGCCGGACATCGCGCCGCGGCTGAAGGTGACCGGCCCGGGCACCCGCACCATGCCGTCACCCTGCGTGTAGACCGCCTGCTCCGTCTGCGCCCGCAGGCCGTCACTGACCGCCATCCGCACGTGGCCGGTCAGCGTGACGCTCGACTGGTGATCGCCCACCGTCGCGTTCGTGCCGGTCACCATGAAGCTGCGGCCTCCGCGGTCGTCCACGGTGACCGTGACGCCCACCAGCTTCGTCGAACCGTCGGCGAACGTCAGCTGCCGCTGGTAGGCGACCTTGAAGGTCTCGCGGCTCCCCTTCACCTGCGTGACGACCCCGGCCGTGCTCTCCACGACCGCGTTGGGCTCGACGTGCGGGGCCTGCACGGCCGAGGGCGGCGGCACGGCCCGGCGATGGATCGCCAGCGCGACCGCGATCGGCACGGCCACGACAACGAGCAGGAAGACGAATCGGAGGCGCTTCTGCCAGCGGGCCATGCGGGAGTACGTCTGACTTGTTCGGGGATGAGCCGGGCGGTAGCACGACAACCGCCGCTCTATCGACAGGATACCCGAGGTGGCACGAAAAAGGGGAACTTACGGCGCCGTGGCCGGGCCGGCGCCTCCCGGCCGCCGCAGATCGGCCACCGTCAGCTCCACGAACGTCTCTCCGCGATACCGGTTCTGCTCGAGCGAGAAGGCGACATCCAGGGCCTGCCGGTGCTCGTTCAGGAACGGTTCCCGCTCCGCCGCCCGCCAGGCGACCGCCCGGAAGACGCGGCCGTTCTGCCGCAGGCTCATCTTCAGATGGCGCTCCTTCAGCCGCCGCGGGCCGTCGACGATCGACACCCCCTGCGCACTGAAGACCGGCCGCGGGTTGCCCGCGCCGAACGGGGCCAGCGCGAGCACCTCCTCGGCGAGTCGATCGGTGATCGCCGGAAACGTCAGGTCGTCGTCGATCGCCAGCCGCGGCCGCAGGTCGTCGGGGCCCAGTTGCTCGTCGGCGACCTCGTTGATCGCCCGCCGGAGTTCGCGGATGCGCGAGGCCTCCAGCGTCAGCCCCGCGGCCTGGCGGTGCCCGCCGAAGCGCAGGAACAGCCCGGCGCACCGCTCGAGGGCGCCGAGCAGGTCGAACGCGGGAATGCTGCGGCACGACCCGTGCGCCAGGCCGTCCTCGATCGACAGGACGATCGCCGGACGGTGGAACGCCTCGGCCAGCTTGGACGCCACGATGCCGATGACGCCGCGATGCCAGCCCTCGCCGGCCACGACCAGCACCGTGCGTGCGCCCACTTCGGGGTCCGTCTGCACGATCCGCCGGGCTTCGGCGAGGATGGCCGCCTCCTCCTGCTGCCGGCGCAGGTTCTCCTCGTTCAACTGCGCGGCCAGCGCCCGCGCTTCACCGGCCATCGTCTCGTCGGACGCCAGCAGCAGGCGCGTGGCGATGTCGGGGGTGCTCATCCGTCCCGCGGCGTTCACGCGCGGCGCAATCAGGAACGCCACGTGATAGCTGTCGATCGGCTTCCCCTGGAGCCCTGCCGCCTCGATGAGCGCACGCAGGCCGACCTTGTGGGGCCCTCTCGACAGCAGGTCGAGCCCCACCTTGGCGATCACGCGGTTCTCGCCGACCAGCGGGACGACGTCCGCCAGCGTCCCCAGCGCGGCGATCTTCACGAACGCCGGGAGCCATCGCTCGTGATCAGTCCGCCGGCAGAGCCCCTGGACGAGTTTCAGCGCGACGCCGACGCCCGCCAGATTCTTGTCCGGATAGCGGCAGTCGGCCCGCTTCGGGTTGATCACCGCGAGCGCGGGCGGCAGCGTCTCCTCCGGCTCGTGATGGTCGGTGATGATCAGGTCGACCCCGAGCGCCCGCGCCCGCTCGGCCGCCTCCACACTCCGGATCCCGCAGTCGACCGACACCACGACGTGCACGCCTTCGGCGTGCAGCCGTTCAATCGCCGCCGGCTGCAGCCCGTAGCCGTCCCGCAGCCGCTCGGGAATGAAATGCACGACGTCGGCGCCGAGCAATTCGAGCGCGCGCCGGAGGATGACCGTCGACGAGACGCCGTCGACGTCGTAGTCGCCGTGAACGGCGATGCGCTCGCCGCGGGCGACGGCCGTCAGCAGCCGCTCGACGGCCACCGGCAGATCCGCCAGGCGCATCGGGTCGTGGAGCTGGTCGAGCGAGGGCTGCAGGAACCGGCTGGCTGCGTCGGGGTCGGTGACGCCGCGCGCCCAGAGCAGCCGCGCGACCACCGGGCTGACACCAAGCGCAGCCGCGAGCGCGTCGGCGCCGGCCGCCGCCGGTGCCCGGGAGGTCCAGATGGGAGGAGCAGCCGCCGGCATTACCCGCCCTGGTCGACGAAGTCGGTGCCCAGGCGGCCCATGTTGCGGAACTTCTCGTACCGGCGATTCAGCCGCACGTCCGGCGCCAGCGCCCCCACCTCGGCGAGCGTGCGGGCGAGCGCGGCGTCCAGCAGCCGGGCGGCCTCGTCGGGCGCCGTGTGCGCACCGCCGGCCGGCTCGGGCACGATCTCGTCGATGATGCCCATCTTGAGCAGGTCGGGCGCCGTCAGCTTGAGGGCCTCGGCCGCCTCCACCTTCTTCCCCGAGTCCCGCCACAGGATCGCGGCGCAGCCCTCGGGCGGGATGACGCTGTAGATCGCGAACTCCTGCATCAGCACTCGATCCCCGATCGCGATGCCCAGCGCGCCGCCGCTCCCGCCTTCCCCGCTCACCACGACGATGACGGGGACGTCGAGCACGACCATCTCGCGCAGGTTCAAGGCGATGGCCTCGGCCACGCCCCGCTCCTCGGACTCGATTCCGGGATAGGCCGCAGGCGTGTCCACGAAGACGAAGACCGGGCGGTTGAACTTCTCGGCGAGGCGCATCGTCCGCAGGGCCTTGCGGTAACCCTCGGGGCGCGCGTAGCCGAAGTTGCGGTAGATCTTCTGCTTCGTGTCGCTCCCCTTCTGGTGCCCGACGACCAGCACCGGCTGGTCGTGGAACCAGGCGAAGCCGGTGACGATCGCATGGTCGTCGGCGAAGCGGCGGTCGCCGTGCAGCTCGGTGAAGCCGGTGAACAGCATCTCCACGTAGTCCAGCGTGCTCGGGCGGCTCGAGTGCCGCGCCACCAGGACGCGCTGCCACGGCTGCAGGTTGCGGTAGAGATCCGCGCGGATCGACTCGATCCGGCGGCGGAGCGACGCGATCTCGGCGTCGCGCGGCCCGGTGGCCGGCAGCATGCCGAGCGCCTCGATCTCCTTCAGCAGGACGGCGATCGGTTCCTCGAACTCCAGCAATTCTGGGGGCATGTGATGTCTGGCCTCAGCGCAGCGACACGGAGCCGGCGCCACAGACCTCTTCGAGCTCCGAAATCAGGCGTTCCGACGGCCGGACGCGGATTTGCGCGGCCACGTCGGCGTGCACGAGCAGCGGGCGCGACTGGGTCCGCAGTTCCAGTTCGACGCAGACCTTCCGGTCACCCCGGTGCCGCGACAGGATCTCGCCGAGCGCCTCGAACGTCTGGCGTCCGTGCGGCGGGACGGCCACGCGGATGGCCACCTCGCGCGCGACCCGCTCGCGCACGGCCTCGATCGGCGCAATCTCGGTGGCCAGGATGCGCGTCGTCTCGTCGTCGCGCTCGAGCCGGCCGCGCACCAGGACGAGCCGGCCCGCCTCGATGAGCGGCCCCGACTTGCCGTAGGCATCGGGAAAGACGACGACTTCGACCCCGCCGCCGGCATCCTCGAGCGTGAAGACGGCCATCCGATCGCCCTTGCGGGTCTTCAGCTGGCGCAGCCCTGCCACGATACCACCAATGGCGGTATCGGCCTCGAGCGGCTTGCGGCCGCCCGGCCCCCACGTCTCGGTCCGCGCGGCCGGTTCCGCGCCGGCCAGCTCGACCGTGGTCTTCGCTCCGAAGGCCTGCAGTTCCGAGGCATACCGGTCGATCGGGTGTCCGCTCCAGTAGAGGCCGAGCGATTCCTTCTCGGCGGCGAGCTGATCGGCCTCCGACCAGGCCGGCACGTCCGGCAGCGCAGCGGCGGAGGGCGCGGCGTCGCCGCTCTCGGCCCCGCCGAACAGCTGCGCCTGTCCGCGGTCGCGGTCGCGCTGCTGCCGGTTGCCGTGCTCGCAAGCGGCGTCCACCGCGGCGAGCAGCCGCGGGCGCAGATCGAGCGGCGGCACCACGGAGCCGTCCGACCGCCGGCCGAGGGAGTCGCAGGCGCCGGCCTTGATCAGACTCTCGAGCACGCGTTTGTTGACCAGGCGCAGGTCGACCTCTTCGCAGAGCTCGAAGAGCGAGCGGATCCGTCCGCCCTTCGCCTTGCGGACCTCGAGGATGGAGAGGATCGCCCCTTCGCCGACGTTCTTGATGGCCGTCAGGCCGAAACGGACGCCGGCGGGCGTCACGGTGAACCGGAGTTCGCTCTCGTTGATGTCGGGCGGCAGCGTGGGGATGCCGCGGTCGCGGCACTCGCCCAGGTACATCGACAGCTTGTCGGTGTTCTGCGCCTCGATGGTCAGCAGGGCCGCGGCGAAGTGCCACGGGTAGTTCGCCTTCAGGTACGCCGTCTGGTAGGCCAGGAACGCGTAGGTCGTCGCGTGCGACTTGTTGAAGCCGTACCCGGCGAAGTGCTCCATCAGCTCGAAGATGTGGGCGGCCTTCTTCTGGTTGACGCCGCGGGCCACCGCGCCGGAGACGAACTTCTCGCGCATGGCCTGCATGACCTCGGCCTTCTTCTTCCCCATCGCCTTGCGGAGCAGGTCGGCCTCGCCGAGCGAGAAGCCGGCGAGCGCGCTCGAGATGCGCATGACCTGTTCCTGATAGGCGATCACGCCGTAGGTGTCGGCCAGGATCGGCTCGAGCTGCGGCAGCTCGTAGACGATCTCCGCCCGTCCCTGCTTGCGGGCGATGAAGTCATCGACCATACCGCTGCGGAGCGGGCCGGGCCGGTAGAGCGCGTTCAGCGCGATGAGGTCGTCGAGGCGCTGCGGCTTCGCCTTCCGGAGGATCTCGCGCATCCCCGACGACTCGAACTGGAAGATGCCGTAGGCCTGCCCCTCGCCGAACAGCTGGTAGGTCTTCGGGTCGTCGAGCGGGATGGTGGCCAGGTCGACGGTCTCTCCGGTGGTGCGCTTGATCTCGCGCACCGCATCGTCGAGCAGCGTCAGCGTGCTCAGCCCCAGGAAGTCCATCTTCAGGAGGCCGATCCGCTCGACCTCCTTCATGGCCCACTGGGTCACGATTTCGTCGCGGCTCCCCTTGTAGAGCGGCGCGAACTCCGTGATCGGCTTCGGGGCGATCACCACGCCCGCGGCGTGGACCGACGCATGGCGCGTCATCCCCTCGAGGCGGCGGGCCGCCGCCAGCAGATCCTTCACGCGCGGATCGCTCTCTTCGAGCGTCTTGAGGGGCGGCGACTCCTCCAGCGCCTTCTCGAGCGTCATGTCGAGGGCCGGCGGGATCAGCTTGGCGACGCGGTCGACGTCGGCGTACGGGATGTCCATCACGCGTCCGACGTCGCGGACGACGGCGCGGGCCTTCATGGTCCCGAAGGTGATGATCTGTGCGACGTTCTCGCGGCCGTACTTCCGCGTGACGTACTCGATCACCTCGCCGCGGCGGCGCTCGCAGAAGTCGATGTCGATATCCGGCAGCGAGATGCGTTCAGGGTTCAGGAACCGCTCGAAGATGAGGTCGAAGTGGAGCGGGTCCACGTCGGTGATCTTCAGACAGTAGGCGACCAGGCTGCCGGCCGCCGACCCGCGGCCCGGCCCGACCGGAATCCCCTGCTCGCGCGCGTAGCGGATGAAGTCCCAGACGATCAGGAAGTAGCCGGGATAGCGCATCTTCTTGATCATCTCGATCTCGTACGAGAGCCGCGTCTCGTAGTCCTCGATCGGATGGCGCAGCTGCCCGCTGGCCTGCAGCGCGCGCAGCCGGGGCAGCCGCTCGGCGAACCCCTCCCGCACCATGTGCTCGAAGTAGCCGTCCAGCGTGTAGGCCGACGGCACGTCGAAGTTCGGGAGGTAGTTCTCCGAGTCGTTCAGTGTGACGTGGCACCGCTCGGCGATCCGGAGGGTGTTCTGCATCGCCTCCGGCACCTCGCCGAAGACCTTCGCCATCTCCTCCGGGCTCTTCAGGTAGAACTGGTCGCCGTGATAGCGCAGCCGCGCCTCGTCCTGCACGGTCTTGCCGGTGCCGATGCAGAGCAGGATGTCGTGCGGGTGGGCATCCTGCTGGTGCAGGTAGTGCACGTCGTTCGTGCAGACCAGCGGCAGGTTCAGCTCGCGGGCGAGCGGCAGCAGCCCCTTGTTGACCACCAGCTGCTCGCCGATGCCCTGGTACTGCATCTCGAGGAAGAAGTTCCCGTCGCCGAGGATGTCGCGGTAGGTCGCCGCCGCCTCGCGGGCCCGCTCGTACTGCCCGGTGCGCAGCTCGGTCGCCACCTCGCCCTTCAGGCAGCTGCTCAGGCCGATGAGCCCCCGGGCGTGCTGCGCGAGCAGCTCCTTGTCGATCCGCGGCTTGTAGTAGAAGCCCTCGGTGTAGCCCGCCGACACCAGCTTGATCAGGTTGTGGAAGCCCTCGGTCGTCTCGGCGAGCAGGACCAGGTGGTTGGTCGTGGTCTGCGATCCGCTCTTCTGCAGCCGGCTGCCGCTGGCGACGTACACCTCGCAGCCGAGAATCGGCTTCACCCCCTTCGCCTTCGCGTGGTCGTAGAAGGTGACCGCCGAGAACATGTTGCCGTGCTCGGTGACCGCGAGCGCCGGCATCTCGAGGCGGGCCGCCTGGTCGAGCAGTTCGTCGATCCGGCAGGCCCCGTCGAGCAGCGAGAACTCGGTGTGCAGGTGGAGGTGGACGAACTCGGACATTCCCCTACTCCCACTCGATCGTCGCCGGCGGCTTGTTGCTGATATCGTACACCACGCGGTTGATGCCCTTCACCTCGTTGACGATGCGCGACGAGATCCGCGCGAGCAGTTCGTGCGGCAGCCGCGCCCAGTCGGCCGTCATCCCGTCGCGGCTCTGCACGGCCCGCACGGCGACGGTGTACTCGTAGGTCCGCGCGTCTCCCATCACGCCCACGCTCTGCACGGGCAGCAGCACCGCGAAACTCTGCCACAACTGCGCGTACCAGCCGGCCCGCTTCACCTCGTCCACCACGACGTGATCGGCCAGGCGCAGCAGCGACAGTCGATCCGGCGTGATCTCGCCGATCACGCGCACGGCCAGCCCGGGTCCGGGGAACGGCTGGCGGCCGACCAGCTCCTCGCTCAGCCCCAGCTGGCGGCCCACGGCCCGCACTTCGTCCTTGAACAGCTCCCGCAGCGGCTCGACCAGCTTCAGCCGCATCCGTTCGGGCAGTCCGCCCACGTTGTGATGGCTCTTGATCGCCGCCGACGGACCGACGACCGACACCGACTCGATCACGTCGGGATAGAGCGTCCCCTGCGCGAGGAAGTCCACCGTCCCGAGGTCGTGCGCCCGCTCCTCGAAGACGTCGATGAAGGTCGCCCCGATGATCTTCCGCTTCCGCTCGGGATCGGTGACGCCGGCGAGCCGTTCCAGGAACTGCGCCGAGGCGTCGACGAACACCAGCGGCAGCTGCAGCTGCTCGAACCGCCGCCGCACCTGCGCCGCCTCGTCGAGCCGCAGCAGGCCGTTGTCCACGAAGACGCACGTCAAGCGCTCGCCCACCGCCCGGTGAAGGATGAGCGCCGCCACCGTCGAGTCCACCCCGCCGCTCAGCGCACAGACGATCCGGCCGTCGCCGACCTGCTGCCGGACCCGTTCGACCGCCTCGTCCACGAACGAGGAGATCGTCCAGTCGCCCGTGCAGCCGCAGATGTCATAGGCGAAGTTCCGCAGGATCTCCAGCCCGGCTTCCGTGTGCGCGACCTCGGGATGGAACAGCAGGCCGAAGAGCCCGCGGCCGCGATCCTCCATGGCCGCAATCGGCGCATTCTCGCTCGTCGCCGTGACCTCGAAGCCCGCCGGCGGCGCCACGATCCGATCGCCGTGGCTCGCCCAGACCTTCAGCTGCCCGGGCACGTCGCGCAGCATGCGGCTGGTCTCCGGCGATCGCACCGAGACGATGGCGTCGCCGTACTCGCGCGCCGCGGCGTGGCCCACGTCGCCGCCGAGCTGCGACGTCATCAACTGCATGCCGTAGCAGATCCCCAGCACCGGACGGCCCAGCGTGAACACCGCGGGATCCGACTTCGGCGCCCCGGGGTCGGACACGCTGCTCGGCCCGCCCGACAGGATGATGCCGGCCGGCTGCCGCTCGCGCAGCCGCTCGAGGGGCGTGTTGAACGGCCAGATCTCGGAATAGACCGACAACTCGCGCAGCCGCCGTGCGATGAGCTGGGTGTATTGCGAGCCGAAGTCCAGGACGATGATGATTTGATGCGACACTGGAAGGTATCCACGGGCCACCGAGCGGGAGTCGCCGCGGTCGTCGGCCGTTCACGGTATTATAGCGATGTGGTGCCGATTGGCCCACAACATGTTGTAGTGCCCTCGGCCCGCTCACAAGGATTCGTGGCCCAGATTCCCCTGGTTTCTCCATCCGGATCGCAGCCCCGCCGACCCGTGGGGCCGGCCGCCGGCGTGCGCACGCGGGCCGCGGCGCTGGCCGCCCTGATCGCGCTCGGCGTGACGGCGGCCCCGGCCTTCCCGGCTCCCCCGTTCTTCGGCCGGCATCGGCGCGAGTCGC
This sequence comes from Acidobacteriota bacterium, assembly GCA_028876655.1. Lineage (GTDB taxonomy): Bacteria > Acidobacteriota > Vicinamibacteria > Vicinamibacterales > CAVVIG01 > JAGWRA01. The sequence continues at coordinate 19,067 of JAGWRA010000107.1, forward strand.
CCTCCAAGGGGTCCACCGCCGCGGGGCTGACCACGGTGCCGTCCATCCTTCCGCTCGGGCAGGTCTGGCAGGTCGACCTCGACCACGACTTCGCCGCGCCGCCCGGCTTCGACGACCTCCAGGCCTACGTCCCCGAGACCGATGGTCACCTGGTCGCGTACGTGCTGGTGAACGGCCATCAGCGCTGGGCGATCGATCTCCCGACCGACACGACGCCGGCGGCCGGCGGTGGTCTGGTGTACGTGGCCACCCGCGACGCCGTCGTCGCGGTGGCCGCCGACGATGGGCATGAAGTCTGGCGGCAGCCCGTCGGCGGCCCGATGGCCCAGCCGTTGACCTTCGACACGGGCTGGCTGATTGGCGGGACCCGAGGTGGTGAGATCTGGGCCTGGCGTGCGCGCGACGGCCACCTGCTGTGGCACGTGAGCGTCGGCGCGCCGTTGTCCGCGCCGGCCACGCTGGGGGGCGATCGCCTGTACGTGCCGCTGGCCAACGGTGAACTGCTCTCGCTCGGCCTGCAGACGGGACGCCGCGTCTGGACCGACCGGCTCGGCGGCCCGCCGACGCAGGTGCTGCCGCTCGACTCGCGTCTCTTCGTCGGCTCCACCGACAAATACTTCTACGCGTTGAAGACCGGCGACGGCACGCAGGACTGGCGGTGGCGGACCGGCGCCGACATCGTCGGTGCCGCCGTGGTCGACGAGAAGCGGGTCTATTTCGTCTCGCTCGACAACCTGCTGCGCGCCCTCGACCGCCACAGCGGGACGCTGCAGTGGCAGGCGCCGCTGCCCGTGCGGCCATCCAGCGGTCCGCAGCTCGCGGGCGACCAGGCGATCGTCACCGGCGTCTACCCGCCGGTGATGCCGGTGTTTCAGCTGACCGACGGGAAGCGGACGGGGACGCTGCAGCTGAGCGGCGAGCTGGTCGGCCCGCCGCACGTGATGCCTTGGGGATTCACGCTGGGTCCGACCCTGATCGTGTCGACCCGGTCGCTGGGCCAGCCGGCCCGGCTGCTGGCGCTCGCTCGCGCCCTGGACCCGGCCCTGCGGCCGCTGACGGCGCTGCCGGGCAAGACGCTGACGGGCTACTGACCGGCGGTGGGAGGCGGCGGATCGGTCGGTCGAACCTCGCGCTCGACGTCAATCGTGCAGTTCTTGATCATGACGGCGGCGGCGCCGACGGCGGCCAGGATCGGCGCGAGCATCACGCCGACCACACCGACCGAGAGCGGGAACTCCATCAGCACCCGCTCGTCCTGCTTGATGATGACGCGCCGCACGTTGCCCTCGTGGATGATCTCGGCAATCTTGCCGACGAGCTGACCGCCTTCGAGCTTCACCGATTCCCAGAAGGTCTCGCCGCCGGACCTCGCCTGGCCACCGGCGGCGCTCATGCGCGCGCCACTCCGGCCGCGGCCGCCGCCTCCTGTCCGATCTCTTCTCGGACCGCCGCCGCCAGCCGCCGCACCCCTTCGCGGATCCGGTCGGCCGGCGGGAACGAGAACGACAGGCGCGCCCACCGGCCGCTGCCGGCCCCTTCCACGAAGAAGGCGCTGCCGGTGACGTACGCGACGCCGTGCTTCACGGCGCGCTCGATGAACCGGTCCGTGTCGATCGGCGCCGGCAGTTCGGCCCAGACGAAGAAACCGCCCCGCGGCGTCTGCCACGTGACCAGGCTGCCGAGTTCGGCCCGCAGCGTCTCCTCCATGGCCGTCCGCTTGCTCTGGTAGTGCCGGCGCAACTCGGGCAGGTGCGCCGCGAGCAACCCCTGCTTCAGCGCCTGGAAGACCACCCGCTGGTCGAGTGCGCCGGCGCAGATGTCGATGGCCTGCTTGGCGACCTCGAAGTGGCTGGTCAGCACCTCCGGCGCGACGATCCAGGCCACGCGGAACCCGGGCGCCAGCGTCTTCGAGAAACTGCTCAGATAGACGACCCTCCCCTCGCTGTCGTCGGCCTTGATCGGGCGCGTGTCGGCCTCGGTCGAGAGGTCGTCGAAGAACAGGGCGCCGTACGGATCGTCCTCGACGATGAGAACGTTCTCCCGCGCCGCCCATTCGACCAGCTGCCGGCGCTTCGCCGCGCTGATCAGCAGGCCCGTGGGGTTCTGGAAGTTCGGCACGACGTAGAGCAGCCGGACGCGGCGGCCGGCCGCCCGCTGCTGCGCGAGGATCCGATCGAGGTCGCCGAGGTCGATCCCGTCGGCCTCCTGACGGACGCCGACCATGGTCGCCCCGGCATTCCGGAACGCCGAGATGGCCCCCGTATAACTCGGCAGCTCCACCAGGACGACGTCGCCCGGATCGACCAGCACGCGCGCGACGAGGTCGAGCCCCTGCTGCGATCCGGTCGTTACGATGAGCTCCGATTCCCGGGTCTTCACCCCGCGCGCGGCCATGATCTCGGTCAGGGCGCCGAGCAGGGGGGCGTATCCGCGGGTCTGGCCGTACTGCAACGCCGCCGGGTCGCTGCCCGTCAGTTGCGACGCGGTGATCTCACGGAAGGCGTCCCACATGAACATCTCGGCCGACGGGAACCCGGCGGCGAGCGGGACGAGATCCGGGACCTTGAGGCCGACCGCGGCGATCTTCCGGATCCCCGACTCCTGCATGTGCCCCGCCGCATTCGACAGAAACGCCTCGTAGTTCACCATGATGACCAGGCTCCTCACGCCGGGCGGCCGATGGGCGGCACGGTGCCGGACACGGCGTCCGCCCCGGGCCCACCGGCGGCGCGCCGGAGATATGACTGGAACAGCGCCACGTACGCGCTGAGCGCCGTCAGTTCCAAGTATTCGAAGACTACTCCCCGCACCACCAGCCCCGCAAGCTGCAGCGGCACCACCGCCACGCCCACGAACGGCACGAACGCGATCAGGCCGACGCCCGACCAGGCCAGCGCCGAGGCCACCGTCGCCAGCACGATCAGCACGAGCACGACGCCGAACACCGAGGCGATGACGCGCAGGTCGCGCCGCAGGAAGCCGGCCACCGTCCCGATCGCCCCGCGCACGCTCCGCCCGCGCGGGCCGGCCACCAGCGCCACCTGCACCAGCAGGTACAGCAGGTTGACCACCGTCACCCAGAGCGCCAGCCCGATCGCCGCCACCGCCGCGAGCAGCGGCCAGCCGAGCAGCGTGGCGTGTCGCCCCATGGTCGTATATCCCGCGTAGACCACGAGCAGATACACCGCCCCCGAGACGAGGTACACGCCCATCAGCAGGAGGCCGAGCGCCAGGAACGGCCGGAACAGATCCAGACAGCTCTGCGTGAAGCCGTCGAGCGAGAACCGGGCGGCCCGCCGGACGGCGGCCATCCGCAGGGGTGGCCGCTCGATCGGGCCGGCCACCGCTTCTCCCTCGACCAGGACGGACACCGTCCCCCCCTTGACGAGGAACGTCAACACCGACCCGCCGCCCAGCACCAGGAGGAACGCCGCCACGAAGGATCCGAACGCCAGCGGCTCGGCCCGCAACGCCGCGCCCACCGTCGTCGCGGCCTCGCGCAGGCTGCCGCGCGTCATGGCCCCGATGTCGCCGCCGAGCAGCATGCCGACGATGATCGCTGCTCCGACCACCGGAACGGCGAACAGGCCCTTGAACGTGGTGTCGGTGATGAACTCGATGAGAACGACCGGCCAGTTGGCCGCCGTGAC
>JAGWRA010000010.1 GCA_028876655.1 Acidobacteriota bacterium
CGAATCGGAGCTGTTCGGCCACGAGAAGGGATCGTTCACCGGCGCCACCGAGAAGCAGATCGGCAAGTTCGAGCAGGCCGACCGCGGCACGATCTTCCTCGACGAAATCGGGGACATGAGCCTGAAGACCCAGGCCAAGGTGCTGCGCGTGCTGCAGGAAGGCGAGGTCGAGCGGCTCGGCTCGTCGCGCACGATCAAGGTGGACGTGCGCGTGATTGCCGCGACGAACAAGGACCTCGAGGAGGAGATCCGCCACAACCGCTTCCGCGAGGACCTGTACTTCCGCCTGGCCGTCATCCCGATCTACGTGCCGCCGCTGCGCGAGCGGAACCAGGACGTGCCGCTGCTGGTGCGCCACTTCATGGACCTGTTCGGCCGCGAGAACAACATGCGCCCCAAGCGGCTGACGCCGGCCGCGATGGAGCTGCTGCAGCGCTATCGCTGGAAGGGGAACGTCCGCGAGCTGCGCAACACCGTGGAGCGGATGCTCATCATGACGCCCGGCGAGACGATCGACGTGGGGGATCTGCCTGACAGCGTCCGCTTCGAGCCGGTGTCGGCGGCGGCCGCCCGCACCGCGGGCGACGGCGACGGCGACGGCACCGGGCCCGCCCAGCCCGGCACCCTCCGCGAGTTCAAGGAACTGGCCGAGCGGAAGTTCCTCGTCGAGAAGCTGCGCGAGACCGGCTGGAACATCTCGAAGACGGCCGAGCTCATCGGCACCCCCCGCAGCAACCTCTACAAGAAGCTCGAGCACTACAACATCAAGCAGGAGACGGACGGATAGCCGGACGAGGGCTCCAGGCTCCGGGCTGCGGGCTCCGGCCGTGACAGGACTGGAGACCGGAGACTGAAGACCGGAGACCTTCGTAGTACAATTGACGAGTCGCAGCGAGCCAGACGATCGCTTGCCGGAGCCGGCGTCAGCTGGTGAGGGTGAGAGGAAAGTCCGAACTCCGCAGGGCAGTGCGCCGGGTAACGCCCGGTCAGGGTGACCTGAAGGAAAGTGGCACAGAAAACATACCGCCCGCCTTCGCCCGCTTCGCGGGCTTCGGCGGGGCGAGCCCACAAGGCCTGCTCCGCCGTAGCGGTTCCGAAAGGGACCGCGTAGGCGAGTAAGGGTGAAAAGGTGCGGTAAGAGCGCACCGCGCTTCCGGCAACGGGAGTGGCAGGCAAAACCCCGCACGGAGCAAGACCAAATAGGGGGGCGCTACAGGACGGCCCGTCCGAAGCCTCCGGGTAGGTCGCTTGATCCCGTCAGTGATGTCGGGGCTAGAGGAATGATCGTCACCCCGTGGCGGCTGTCATGGCCGCGCGGGGGACAGAATTCGGCTTACGGCTCGTCTGCGACGCTTTTCATGCCTTCGTATCTCGTCACCGGCGGCGCCGGCTTCATCGGATCCCACCTCACGGCCACGCTGGCCGCCCGCGGCGACCGCGTCCGCGTCGTCGACAGCCTGATCACCGGCAAGCGGCGGAACCTCGACGGCATCCCCGGCGTGGAGTTCGTCGAGGGCGACCTCGCCGATCTCGACGTCGCGCGCCGAGCGGTGCAGGGGGTCGACTTCGTCCTCCACCAGGCCGCCATCCCGTCCGTGCCACGGTCGGTGCAGGACCCGATTGCGTCCAACCGGGCGAACATCGACGCCTCGCTGAACGTCCTGGTGGCGGCCCGCGACGCCGGCGTGAAGCGGCTCGTCTACGCCGGCTCGTCCTCGGCCTACGGCAATACGCCGACGCTGCCCAAGCAGGAGGACATGCCGACCGGGCCGCTCTCGCCCTACGCGCTGCAGAAGCTGGTGGCCGAGCAGTACTGCACGATGTTCACGGCGCTCTACGGCCTGGAGACGGTGACCATCCGGTACTTCAACGTGTTCGGCCCGCGGCAGGATCCGTCGTCGCCCTATTCCGGCGTCATCTCGCTGTTCATCAGCGCGCTGGTGGAGGGCCGCCGTCCGACGATCCACGGCGACGGGGAGCAGACTCGCGACTTCACCTACGTCGCCAACGTGGTCGACGGCGTGCTGCGCGCGTGCGTGGCGCCAAAGGCCAGCGGCCACGTGATCAACGTGGCAACCGGCGGACGGATCTCGCTGAACGAGCTGTTCCGAACGCTGCGCGGCCTGATCGGGGCCAAAGTGGAGCCGATCTACGACGAGCCGCGCGCCGGCGACGTCCGCGACTCGCAGGCCGACATCACCCGCGCCCGCACGCTGCTCGGCTACGAACCGATCGTGTCCTTCGAGGACGGCCTGAAGCAGACGATCGAGTGGTACCGCGAAAGCCAGAGTCGCTAATCCAAGCAGCCACGCCGCGGGTTAAAGGAGCCGGAGCGTAAGCGACGGCTGCGCACGGGGGGAGGGCTCACACGTGCCACTCCAAGCGGCAACGGCGCGGGTTGCGGGATCCGGAGCGTAAGCGACGGCAACGCATGGGGGTGGGGCCCCATGCGGATTGAATAATGCCAGACACCACACTACGCATCGCGGGCATCGCCGGCAGCCTTCGCGCCGGGTCCTTCAACCGGGCGCTGCTGCGCGCGGCGCAGGAGCTGGCGCCCGCGGGGATGACGATCGTCGTCGCGGAGATCGGCGACCTGCCGCTCTACAACGCCGACGTCGAGGCGGCCGGCCTGCCGGCGCCCGTGGTGGCGCTCAAGCAGGCCATCCAGGCGGCCGACGGCCTGCTGATCGCGACGCCCGAGTACAACTACAGCATCCCGGGGGTCCTGAAGAACGCCATCGACTGGGCGTCCCGGCCGCCGGGGAAGGCGCCGCTGAACGGGAAGCCGGCGGCGCTCATGGGGGCCACGGGCGGCAACTGGGGCACCATCCGCGCGCAGCTCGCGCTCCGCCAGTCGCTGCTCTTCACCGAAACCTACCTGATGCTGAAGCCGGAGATGCTGGTGGCGAAGGCGTCGGAGAAGTTCGACGCCGAGGGCCGGCTGACCGACGAGTACACCCGCGAGTTCCTGCGGAAGTTCCTGATCGCCTTCGAGGCGTGGGTGGGCAGGATGAAGGCGTAGGCAGCGGGCGCCTTCCACGTTCTTCGTTCTTCGTTCTACGTTTTCTTCATCATCGTCCCCGCCTGCGCAGCTCCTTCACGCCTCTGGCGGGGTCGACCACAATCTCCGCCACCATCGTGCCGCGCTGCGCCGTGGTCGGCAGGGCCGTCGTCGGGGCGGCCGTCGCATCCGTCCAGAACATCACGTCGATCGCGGCGTTGCCGCCGCGGATCTGGTCCGCGATCCGCCAGAGGTCCGTGTTCCGCATCGCTTCGTCCCTGGGCACGACGACGAAGTGGAGGCCGGCGGCCGAGCCGGTCTCGTGCCAGGTGAGCGGGCGGGGGTGCTGGTTGACGAGCGGGTAGTAGACGCCAATGGCCGCGGCGACGGCGAAGATGCCGCCGAAGAGGATGAGGATGGCGCGGAAGGCCTTCTTGTTCGCCTGGTCGCGGACGGGCCCACGGCCGGGGCGGTACTGGACCAGGTCGGCCTCGCAGCGGGGGCAGACGGCGGCCTCGAGCGGCACGGGGGCGTAGCAGAAGGGGCAGACCTTGGCCGGACCCGCCGCATCCGCGTAC
>JAGWRA010000011.1 GCA_028876655.1 Acidobacteriota bacterium
CAACCGGCAGGTGACGACGGCCTGGCAGTTCCATCTGTCGAGCCGGTACGAACTGCCGTACCAGATCGGCATCGGGGCGAACCTCCAGATCCAGAGCGGCTGGCAGTACGCGCGCCGCATCACGGTGAGCCTGCCGAACTCGGGCAGCCAGAGCTTCTGGATGACCAACCTCGACCAGAACCGGTCGGATACGGTCCCCTTGCTCAACTTCCGGGTGGACAAGTCCTTCGCATTCGCCGGCCATCGCCTGACCGGGATGCTGGACGTGTTCAACCTGCTGAACAACGCCGCGATCACGAACTTCATCGTGTTCAACGGTAAGACGTACAACCAGATCATCCAGCCGCTCGACCCGATCACGCTGCAGCTGGGGATCCGGTTCGAGTTCTAAGCCATCACGGCCGGGGCACCGCCTGGTGCCCCGGCCTGCACAAACGGTCTGTCACTGTTGGGGCTGCGGATTGCGCGAATCCGCAGCCCCAATTGTTTTTTTCCGCACGGTCACTGACAGACGGCCCACCCGCTCCGTCCAGGCTCATCCGGAAAGACGAACGGTCCTCTGATAACTCATCCGTATGGTTGAAGCGAATCTCGTGTCGCATACCATAAGCGGTATATATTTTTGATGGATATATATTGAAATGTGTTGAGAATGATTCCTCGCGATGGCGTGATTCCTGCTGAGCTTGGCTGCATCGGCGAACAACTCGGTCCTTGCACGTTCCCGGGGCAGACCCGGATTTGAAGGTGGGAGGGAAGCGATGCAGCTTCGCAGGCAGGTCGCGCTCGTCGTCGCTACGGCCCTGCTGGCCGCGGTTCCGGCGTGGGCGCAGAACGTGAGTAGCCGGCTGACCGGCACGGTGAAGGACGCGCAGGGAGCGGTGCTCCCCGGCGTCACCGTGACGGCGACCTCGCCGGCCCTGATCGGCTCGCAGGTGGCCGTGACGGAGACCAACGGGAGCTACCAGTTCCCGTCGCTGCCGTCGGGCACCTACACGCTGAAGTTCGAACTCGCGGGCTTCCAGCCGTTCACCCGGCAGAGCATCAACCTGGGTCTCGGCCAGACGCTCTCGATCGATGCGACGCTGCAGCTGGCGTCGCTGAAGGAAACGGTTCAGGTGACGGCCGAATCGCCGATTGTCGACACGCAGTCGACGGCGGTGGGCAACACGATGGACACGGCGAAGCTGATCGGCGTGCCGAGCTCCAGCGACCTGTGGGGCGCACTGGCGCAGTCGCCGGGCATCCGGATGCAGGGCTTCGACGTGGGCGGCAGCCACAAGAGCCAGCAGTCGGGCTACAACGCCTTCGGCATCACGAACCAGACCCGGGTCGTCATCGAGGGGGTGGACACGACCGAGGGGACGGGCGGTGCCGGCGGCTACTGGGATTACTTCTCCCAGAACGAGGTTGCGGTGAGCGGGGCGGGCCAGGACGTGGCGATGAACACGCCGGGCGCGGCGGTCATCTCGACGATCAAGAGCGGCGGCAACCAGTTCAAGGCGCTGGGGAACCAGACCTACGAGAGCGGGAGCTTCGTAGGCGACAACACGAACGAGACGATCAAGAGTCGCGGCGGATCGGCGGCGCCCAACAAGATCTTCTGGGAGAGCCACGTCGACGCCGGCGGGCCCCTCCTGAAGGATCGCCTCTGGTTCTTCGCGGCGTACAACCACTTCAAGATCGACAAGGTCATCTCGGGCGTGCCGCCGACGATCGCGACCGATCTGATGACGAACAACAACTTCACGAACAAGGAGACCTGGAAAGCGTCGTCGAAGGACACCCTGATTGGCTACTACCAGTGGCAGAAGAAGGCGAAGCCGCTGCGTGGCCTGTCCTCGGCCACGCCGAAGGAGTCGACGCTGGCGCAGTTCAGCCCCGGCTGGATGTACAACGGCCGGTGGGAACGGGTCTGGTCGAACCGCCTGTTCTCGGAGATCAACGTCGGGGAGTTCGGCTACATCTTCCCGATGCAGCCGTCGGTGGACTACAAGACCAACCCACCGCGGCACGACCTGGCGACCGGCGTGGACAGCGGGGCGGGCTGGCTCACGGGCAGCACCACGGGTCCCTTCTCCCTGGGCCGCGCGAAACCGCAGATCTACGGTAACGCGACCTACTACCTGCCGACCAAGAGCGCCGGCAGCCACGACCTGAAGATCGGCTTCGAGTGGATCAACGACATGTCGAACTTCGCCAGCAGCGGCACGTCGGGCCCGATCCTGTACCTCGACAGCAACGGTGCCACGTCGGAGATCCGGCTGACCGACCTGGGCGACCCGTCGAAGCTCGGCTCGTCCTGGACCATCCCGGGCGATGACAACAAGCGGATGGCCATCTACTTCCAGGACCGGTGGACGGCGAACGACAAGATGACGATCACGGCCGGCGTGCGCTACGACCGGCAGGCGCCGTACTACACGACCGGCAAGCGGGATCCGATCCTGACCGACTTCTTCTCGGCGAAGACGTTCCCGCAGAAGACGCTGTTCATCCGGAACAACGTGGCGCCGCGGATCGGCCTCAGCTACGACCCGAAGGGCGACGGCAAGACCGCCATCAAGGCGTTCTACGGCCGCTACTACTTCAATTTCGCCGACAGCTTCTCGTCGGTCGATCCGGGCGGCGCGAACTGGGCGGACTACAAGTTCAACGACCTCAACGGGAACCGCCTCTACGACGGCCCGCAGGAGATCGGGACGAAGGTCGCCTCGGGCGGCGGCGTCAGCACGACGCTCGACGGGGCCATCAAGGTGCCGTACACCGACGAATTCGACCTGTCGTACCAGCGGCAGTTCTGGGGCGAGTCGTCGGCCCGCGTGGCCTACGTGCGGAAGATGAGCCGCGAGCAGTTCGCGACCTACAACATCTCGCGCGAGGGGCAGTTCACGGTGCCGACGACGGTGAACGTGACGCTGCAGAGCATCGACCAGGGGGTCACGGGGACCCAGGCCTTCACGGTGAACGACATCCCGAGCTCGCTCAAGGGGGTCGTCAACAACGTCATCGCGACGATGCCGGCCGGCGTGCAGAACGGGGCGTACAACTACGACACGATCGAGTTCGCGTTCAACAAGCGGTTCCAGAAGGGGCTGTTCGTTGACTCGAGCTTCGACTACACCTGGCGCGACGACCTGCGGAACAACACGGCGAGCACCAGCCCGCTGACGCAGTCGGACGCCATCGGGACCGGCTACTACCAGAACGTCTTCCCGACGGTGCCGAACCGCCAGAAGACGACGGCGTGGCAGTTCCACCTCTCGAGCCGCTACGAGTTCCCCTACGAAATCGGGGTCGGGGCGAACTTCAACGTGCAGAGCGGCTGGGAGTACGCCCGCCGGATCACGGTGACGCTCCCCAACTCGGGCAGCCAGAGCTTCTGGATGACCGATCTGGGAGCCAACGGCCAGCGGTCGCAGGTCGTGCCGCTGCTGAACATCCGGGTGGACAAGGCGTTCAGCTTCGCCGGCCACCGCCTGACCGGCATGCTCGACGTCTTCAACCTGCTGAACAACGCCGCGATCACGAACTTCAACGTGTTCAACGGCGCACGGTTCAACCAGGTCATCCAGCCGCTCGATCCGATCACGGTGCAGCTCGGCGTCCGCTTCGAGTTCTGACGGCAAGGGCCCCGGCGCTCACCTCGGTGGGCGTCGGGGCCCTTACTCCGCTTGGCCCTCCGCCGTCGGCCGCGGCCCGAGCAGCCGCTCGAGGGCGTCGCTCGGGACCGTCTCGTCGTGCAGCAGCGCCGCCGCCAGCTGATCGAGGCGTTGGCGGTTGTCGGTCAGCAGCTTCTGCACGGCCTGCTTCCGCTCGCCCAGCAGCCGCTCGACCTCCGCGTCGATGCGCGCCGCCGTCGCTTCGCTGTAGTCGCGGGTCTGCGCCAGCCGGTAGCCCAGGAACGGCTGTTCCTCGTCGCCTTCGAAGACGGCCGGGCCGAGATCGCCCATCCCCCAGCGCGTGATCATCCGGCGCACGAGCCGCGTGGCCTGCACCAGGTCGTTCTCGGCGCCCGTCGTGATGTCGCCGACGACGATCTCCTCGGCCACCCGGCCGCCCAGCATGACGTCCAGGCGGGCGAACAGGTACGACCGGCTGTAGTTGTAGCGGTCCTCGCCGGGCAACTGCTCGGTGACGCCGAGGGCCTGGCCGTGCGGGATGATCGTGACCTTGTGGACCGGGTCGGCCGCCGGCGTCAGCCACGCGACCAGCGCGTGGCCGCCTTCGTGGTACGCCACGATCCGGCGGTCGCGCTCGCCGGCGAGCGCGGGCCGCTCGCCCCCGAGCAGGATCTTGTCCCACGCCTGTTCGAAGTCCTGCATGGTCACCTGCGACCGGTTGCGGCGCGCGGCCACCAGCGCCGCCTCGTTGCACAGGTTCGCCAGATCGGCCCCGCTCAGACCGGTGGCGGTCCGTGAGAGCACGCCCAGATCCACGTCCGGCGCGAGGTGCAGGTGCCGCGTGTGGATGCGCAGGATCCCCTCGCGCCCCTTGCGGTCGGGCAGGGGGATGGTGATCTGGCGGTCGAACCGGCCGGGCCGCAGGAGGGCGGGATCGAGCACGTCGGGGCGGTTGGTGGCGGCCAGGACGATGACCTCGTGGCGC
>JAGWRA010000108.1 GCA_028876655.1 Acidobacteriota bacterium
CGAGCCAGACTCGCACACTCGGGCGGCTGGTTCGGGAGGCATTCAAATGAAGAAGGCCGCGTTTGAGGAACTGCTGTCGAGCGTTCGGCAAGCCGGCCGAATTCGGCGCGGAGCGCAGAAGCCGTCGCGCGTCACCGAGTTCCGGCCGGCGGATGTGCGAGCGGTTCGGGCCAAGCTCGGGGCGTCCCAGAGCGAATTCGCGCTCCTGATCGGAGTCAGTGTGGCGACACTGCGGAACTGGGAGCAGGGCCGGCGCACGCCGGACGGCCCGGCGCTGGCACTGTTGCGCGTGGCCGCACGCAACCCGAAGGCGGTGACCGACGCCCTGCACTCCGGTGCCAAGCGCGGGGCGGCATAACATCCGCCTGGAGCCGGCGCGACACCGGTGTCCTTAGCCGTTCAGCGGATTCAGCAAGCGCCCCACCGCTATCCCGTATCGGCGGCACCGGCTGCCCGGGACGAGACAAGCGGCAGTGGTCCTCCAACGTGATCAGCCGCCGAACGCGGACTGGACCCGCCGGCGCCCGCGTCCCATGCACCGCGGGTCAGTCCGTGGCGTCAGGCGCTCGGACGAGGGACTTCGAGATCCCTGCAGATCTTCCTGGCGAGGTCCTCGTTGATTTCGCGGCGTCGGGGAAGGGTCGAGACCTTGCGGGCGGCGCGGTTCAGAAGGACGGTGTGGTTGGGAGCAGGACGCAGCCGTGGGCTTCGAGATGGCGAATCAGGATGATACCGCGGGCAACCGGCCGGCGCCCAACCACGCGCCGGTCAGACGCTCACCGCCCCATCCGCCACCACAGCCAGAGGACCACTGCAACGAGCATCAGCGCGCCGAGCCACGCCGGCCAGGGTGAGCGGCGCCGCTCGACCCGCATACGCGTGGGCGGCGCGGCGTCGCTCGCGCGGACGTCGAGGATCGCGGAGAGGGCGCGCAACTCGGCCGCCAGTTCGGCCGCCGTCTCGCAGCGCGCATCGAGCCCCTTCGCGAGCGTTCGCGCCACGATCGCGTCGAGCTCGCGCGGGACTGCGGGGTTCAGCTGGCTCGGCGCCGGCGCGGTCGCCTGCATCACGCCGATCGCCTGCTCGGTGGGATTCGCACCGCCGAACGGCACCCGCCCCGTCAGCATCTCGAAGAGGACGACGCCCAGCGAGAAGAGGTCGCTGCGATCGTCCACGGCTTCGCCGAGCGCCTGCTCCGGAGACAGATAGGGTGCGGTCTGGAGTTCGATCGACTCCCCCTTCGCCAGCCGCGCCGCCGCCTCGCGCCGCGCCCGTCCGCCGCGCGTCCAGGCCGAGAGGCCGAGGTCGAGCAGCTTCGCCGGTCCTCTCGGCGTCAGCACGATTGTGTCCGGCGACAGATCGAGGTGCCGCACGCCGGCCGCGTGCGCCTCGGCCAGCGCGTCGGCGATCTGCGTCGCGATCTCCACCGCGCGGCGGGGGTTCAGCGGACGGCCGCCAATCGCCTGCCGCAGCGTCTCGCCAGGCACGTACTCCATCGCCAGCGACAGCCCCTCGGGCTCGTCCACCACCTCGAAGAGCGTCGCCACGTTGGGATGGGAGATCTTCGCGGCCTGCTGGGCATCGGCGATGAGCTGCGCGCGTGCATCCGGATCGTCCGCGATCGACGAGGGGACGACCTTCACCGCGACCGTACGTCCCACCTTCGTGTCGCGCGCGCGATAGACGTCGCCGAGCCCGCCGCTGCCGATCTGTTCGAGCAGCCGGAACTGTCCGAGTGCATCAGCCATCGATGCCGGGATTATACCGGGCGAACGGCGGGCGGTCGGGACCGGATTGACGGGAAATCGGGAAAGGCGTGAGAAGCGCGCGGCGCAGCGACGAATTCCGTACTTCTGCGCACGGAATTCGTCGTCAGGCGCGGTCCGAGGCTCACTTGCGCGGCGGTTTCGCGGGCCTGATCTCCACGCGACTCGGCAGGCTGCGCGACGGATGCCGGATCAGATCGACGACGACCTCGGCAATGTCGTCCGGATCGAGCTTCCAGTCGCCGCCCGCGTCCTCCGCGTGGCCGCCGAAGCCGGTGCGCACGGAGCCGGGCATGATGTAGCTGACGCGGATGTTGTCGTAGCGGACCTCCTGCATCAGCGACTCGCTGAACGCATTGAGGCCGGCCTTGGACGCGCAGTAGGCCGCGGCTCCGACGAACGAGTTCTTCCCCGCGAGGCTGCTGACGTTGACGATCCAGCCGCCGCCCCGGTTGCGCAGGTGCGGAATCGCCGCGTGACAGCCGTAGAACACGCCCGTGAGGTTGGTGTCGATCACGGTCTGCCACTCGTCCAGCGTCATGTCGGCCACGTTGCGGAAGATGCCGAGGCCGGCGTTGTTGATGAGGATGTCGAGGCCGCCGTAGGTCGTCACCGCCGCCGTCATCAATCCGTCGACCGCGTCGTACGCGCGCATGTCGGCTTCGACCGCGGTCACCCGGTCGGCCCCCACCTCGTCGGCCAGGCGGCTCTGCGCGTACGCCAGCGCGGCCGCATCCCGGCCGCTGATGACGACACTCGCGCCGGCTCGGGCCAGAGCCTGCGCAATGGAGAAGCCGATCCCCTTCGAGCCGCCGGTCACGACGGCGACCTTGCCGTTCAAGTCCATGCCCATGATCCGTGTCTCCATTATTCAGTGCGCGCGGCCCCCCCCGCCTCCGCTCGCGGGGAAGTCCCGCGAGCTACGGCGAGGCTCGCCGAAGCGCCTCCGGCGCGAAGGCGGCACCCCCGCGCGGAACCGACGCTGATGCTCGCCCTCGGATGTCCTTGTCCTCGGGCTCGCATGGCCTTCGGCGAAGCCTCTTTCCGAGCGCCGGGCCAAGTCCGCAATCCCGAACCCCGAATCCCCAATCCCGTGCAACCCGGCCTTCTCCATTACAATAACGCACGCATGGCACGCATCGTCATTCTCGGGGCCGGCGACATCGGCGGAGCGCTCGCCTACACGCTGCTGAGGCACGCGCGTGTGGACGAGGTCCGCTTGGTCGACGACGAGACCGGGGTGGCGGGCGGGAAGGCGCTCGACATCCGACAGGCGGGCGCCATCGAGAAGTCGGACACCCGGGTCACCGCCTCGAGCGACCTCGGTGAAGTGGTCGGCGCCGCGGTCGTGGTGGTGGCGGATCGCGCCGGGAAGGATGGCGGCGAATGGACCAGCGACGCCGGCGCGTCGCTGCTCGAGCGGGTGGCTCCCCTGGTTCCCCACACCGCCATCGTCTGCGCCGGCGCCTCGCAGGCACCGCTCGTCGATCGCGCGGTGCGCAGCGGTCTGGTGCGCCGCCGTCATATCCTGGGCTCGGCGCCGGAGGCGCTCGCGTCCGCTGTGCGGGCCATGGTCGGGCTCGAAACGAACGGGTCGGCGGGCGAAGTGTCGCTCGCCGTCACAGGCGTCCCGCCCTCCAGCTTCGTCGTCGGATGGAGCGACGCGACCGTGGGTGGCTCGAACATCGCGCGCGTGCTCGCCCCACCTGTGCTTGCGCGGCTCGACGCGCGCGTGACGCGCCTGTGGCCGCCGGGACCGGCCGCGCTGGCATCGGGCGCAGCCCGCTTCGTGGAGTCGATCGTCGCAGGGACCCGGCCGCAGCTCTCGGCGTTCGTGGCCCTCGACGGCGAGCTGAACCTGCGGCACGGCGTCTCGGCGCTCCCCGTCCGGCTGGGGCCGCGCGGCATCGACGAGATCGCCGCGCCCGCGCTCAGCGAGCACGAGCGGACGAGGCTGGGGAATGCGTTGGGAGACGGGGGACCGGCGAGGCGCGCCTAAGCCCCCGCCGGATGCAGCGTGAGCCCGCCCGCGAAGTCGGCGAGCTGGGCGCGCAGGATCAGCCGGCCGCGGTGCAGACGCGACTTCAGCGTCTGATCCTTGACCTTCAGGATCCGGCTCGCCTCTTCGGTCGACAGCCCCTGGATGTCCCGCAGCAGCACGGGGGCCCGGTAGATCGCCGGCAGCGTCGCGATCGCGTCCCACAGCCGGCGCCGCAGCTGCGACCGCATCACCTCTTCATCCGCCAGCGAGGACCAGTCCGCCACCTCGCGGCGCATCAGCACGCCGTCGGGCGACTCGCCGTCGGAAACCAGCACGGTCTGCTCGGGGACCTCGGCCGGCCGGCTGAAGCGGCCGTTCCGCAGCCGCGACATCGCGGCGTTGAACGTGATCCGGTAGATCCACGACGACAGCGCCGAGTCCCCCCGGAATGCGTCAATCTTCCGGTAGACCTTGTACAGGACGTCCTGGGCGACCTCTTCCGCGTCCTCGCGGTTCTTGAGGTAGCGGAACGCCAGTTGATAGATCTTCGGTCCGTACAGCGCCGACAGCTGGGCGACCGCCCGCTCGTCTCCCGCCCGCAGCCGCTCGACCAGGACCTTCTCGGCAGTGGAAGTGCGCATAGCGTCCATAAAGAACACGGCACCCCACCGCCTTATTCCTGACTGATTAAGTATCTTTCAAATAACTGACTATAAAAGACTTACTGACAGCAGAACCTCGGCGCTTCCGGGGTCAGCGGCGGGCGGCGGGCTCGAGCTCGGGCTCGACGGCCCGCTCGAAGACCTCGCCGAAGTGGTGGGCAATCCGGTCCTCGACCTCGTGCCGGTCGACCGGCCGGCCCAGCAGCTCCTGAAGCGAGGTCACGCCGTGGTCGGCGATGCCGCAGGGGATGATGAGGTTGAAGTACTTCAGGTCGGTCGTCACGTTGAAGGCGAAGCCGTGACTCGTGATCCAGCGCGAGATGCGGATCCCGATGGCCGCCAGCTTCCGATCGCCTGCCCAGACGCCCGTGAGCCCCTTGATCCGCCCTGCCTCGATGCCGTAGTCGGCCGCCGCGCGGATCAGGGCCTCTTCGACGTCGCGCACGTACTTGTGCACGTCGCAGCGGTCGGGCTTCAGGTCGAGGATCGGGTACCCGACGATCTGGCCCGGGCCGTGGTAGGTGATGTCGCCGCCGCGGCCGGTCTCGTGGACCTCGATCTGCTCGGCGGACAACCGTTCAGGAGTGGCGAGGATGTGGCCGCGCCCGCCATCGCCCTTCACCCCCAGCGTGAGGACGTGCGGGTGCTCGAGGAGGAGCAGCAGATCGGGCACGCGTCCCGCCCGGCGCTCCTCGACGAGCGTCTTCTGGAGCGCCAGGCCGTCGGCGTAGCCGATGGACGCGATCCGCCGGACCTGGAGGGTGCGCATGAAGGTACTTGTAGGCGACCGGCTACGGGCCGCGGGCTACAGGCTACGGAGCCCCGGCGTCCCGAAGCCCGGAGCCTGTAGCCCGAAGCCCCTCTTGATCGGTCCTATACCGACGCCGGGTCGAAGTTCTCGATCGTCTGCTTCACCAGCGCCATGTACTGATCGGCCACGGCGCCGTCAACCAGCCGGTGGTCGTACCCCAGCGTCAGGTACCCCATCGTCCGGATGGCGATGGCGTCGTTGATCACGACCGGCTTCTTCTCGATCGAGCCGACCCCCATGATCGCCACCTGCGGCTGGTTGATGATGGGCAGGCCGAACTGCGCGCCGAAGTTGCCGGGGTTGGTGATCGTGAAGGTCCCGCCCTGCACCTCTTCCGGCTTCAACTGCTTCGTGCGGGCACGGCTCGCCAGGTCGGCGATCGACCGGCTGAGGCCGAGGATGTTCTTCTCGTCGGCCCCCTTGACCACCGGCACGATCAGGCCCCAGTCGAGCGCCACGGCGATCCCCAGGTTCACGTTGCGGTGGTAGACGATGTTGTCGCCGTCGAGCGAGGCGTTGATCACCGGCCACGAGCGGAGGGCGTCGACCGCCGCCTTGGCGATGAAGGACAGGAAGGTGAGCTTCGCGCCCAGCCGCTCGTAGTCGCCCTTCTTGGCCTGACGGATCCTGTCGACGTGCGTGAAGTCGACCTGGAAGACCGAGTACACATGGGCGGAGGTCCGCTTGCTGAGCACCATGTGCTCGGCGATCTTCTTCCGCATCACCGACATCGGCTCGATCTCGACCGCCTCGCCCGGCTGGAACGCGGGGATGTGGCCGGTTGCCGCCGGCGCCGCCGCCGCCGGGGCCGCTGCCGGAGCGGGCGCACCGGCGGGCCGGGCCTGCAGGTAGCCGAGGATGTCGTGCTTCGTCACCCGGCCGCCGATGCCCGAGCCGGCGATCTGCTGGATGTCGACGTTGTGTTCCTGGGCGATCTTCCGGACCAGCGGTGACGAGCGCTGGCGCCGCACGTCGTCCTTCGACGCGCCGGCGGCCGGGGCCGCCGGAACCGGCGCCGGGGCCGGGGCAGGCGCCGCGGCCACGGCCG
>JAGWRA010000109.1 GCA_028876655.1 Acidobacteriota bacterium
GGGGCGGCCCGCGCCACGCGTGCGGCCTGCGGCGCGAGCCGGACCCCGGCCGCGCCCGCGATCGCGGCCATGGCGGCGAGGCCCGTGAACCAGTGGCGGGCTTCCGGACCGCGTTCGCGGGCCGCCCGCGTCCCGCGCTGGCCCAGCAGGACGAGCAACGGCTCGTGCGCGAGAAAGGCGGCGATCGCGGCTGCGGCGAGGGCGAGCGCCGCCGCACCCGGCCGCCCGAGGGCGAGCGCCGTCACCAGCGGAAAGAGGAGCTGGCCGTAGGCGCCGTGTTCCCGCGGCAGCATCAGCGGCCTGGCGCGGTCCCATCGGACCCGATGATGACGCCCATGTCGAACCGGACGATCTGATCGGCGGCGTCGAAGTACTGCGCGTCGTGCGTGGCGGCGATGACCGTCCGCCCCTCGGCGCGGAGCCAGGGCAGGATCTCGCGGTAGAAGATCTCGCGGAACGTCGGATCCTGCTCGGCGGCCCACTCGTCGAAGACGAGGAACGGGCGGTCCTCGAGGATCGCCACGGCCAGCGCCAGCCGCTTGCGCTGCCCGCTCGACAGCTCCAGCGTGCTGAAGCGGCCGCCCTCGAACCCGACCTTCTCCTGCAGCTGCAGCCGCTCGAGCGCGGCGGTGACACGGGCCGGGTCGATGTCGCCCATGCCGTAGAGGCGATCGAAGAGGTGGTAATCGGAGAAGACCGCCGTGAAGTGGCTCCGGTACCACTGTGCCGTCTCCGGCGCGAACGGCGTGCCGCCGATGAACATCGTGCCGCTGCGCGGGGCGTAGAGACCGGTGAGCACCTTCAGCAGCGTCGACTTGCCGCTGCCGTTGCCGCCCACGAAGAACGCGACCGTCCCGGGCTCGATGCGGAGGGAGATCGGGCCGATGGCGAACGGCCGCTCGTCGCCGCGCGGCTCGTAGGCGAACGCGATGTGGCGGAGCTCGAGCGGCGCCGCCACGGCCGGCGTCTCGCTGGTGACGATGGTCTCGTGGGTCTCGGCGCGCGCCAGCACCCGTTCGAGGTCGAGGACGTTGGTCGCGGCGACGTTCGCGCGGGCGAACACCGGGATCGACCCGACGAGGCTCGACAGCGGCGCGATGATGAACAGCATGGTCGCCGTCGCCTGGGTGACGACGGCCGGGAAGGTCGGACTGATGCTCGGCAGCAGGAAGACGACGCCGCCGATCATCAGGTAGAAGGCGACCTGCGCGTAGGCGTTCTGCGCCGCGAAGCTGCGCTCGGAGGCGACGCGCACGGTGGTCAGATCCGACGAGATCCGCCGCAGCCGCACGAGCAGCTCGCGGCCGCGTGCCGCGTGCAGCCGGGCCTCCTTGAACCCGTCGATGAGGTGGGTCAGGCACTCGAAGAACTCGTTCTGGATGTCGGTCGCCTGCTCGAGCAGCCGGGTCGACTCCTCGCGCTTCAGGAGGTACACGCGGATGCCGGTGTAGCTGAGGACGATCGTCAGCACGAAGGCCGTCAACGAGAGGCGCTCGAGATAGACCGCGCTGAAGAGGATCATCAGCGCCGACTGCAGGGCCAGCGTGATCGTCGCGGCCGCCTGCGAGATGATCGTCGTCTCGCGGCTGACGCAGTCGAAGATCTCGGCCCGGCCGACGCGCTCCAGCGCCTCGAGCTTGGCGCGCGCGAGGTGGTCCGAGATGTCGGTCCGGATCCGATCCAGCGTCCGCTCGACCTCGGTCGCCGACCGGGTCATCACGTAGAACTGCATCAGCAGGAACATCGCGACGACGAGGACGAACAGCGCCAGGTAGCGCGAGCTGGCGTCGACGGCCGCCGCGTTGACCAGGGCGAGCACCAGGGCGTTGCCCAGCCCGGCCAGGACGGTGGCCGCCACGAATTCGACGTCGAACTCGGCCCGGGCCCGGGCCAGCATCTCGACGAGCGGGTACCGGTTGCGCAGCGCTCTGATCACGGCGTGCTCATTCTAGTCCGGCTTCCCCTCCGGCCTGCGAGACCGTCCGCCGATCCCGCCGCCGCTCGATCCGCTCCCCCTCTGACGCTCCCCGCCCCCCGCCGGCCGGCGGGCCCGGAACCAGCCCCTCGAGGTGGATGGCGAGGTCACGCAGGATCGGATGCTCGAAGAGCACGGTCAGCGACACGGCGCAGCCGAGCGACGCGCGGATCCCCTGAATCACCCGGATGGCCGAGACCGAATGGCCGCCCAGCGCGAAGAAATCGTCACCTGCCCCGATCCGATCCGTCCCGAGCACCTCCAACCAGAGCGCCGCCAGCGTCCGCTCGACGGGCGTCGCCGGCGCCACGAACGTCACACCCGCCGCGAGCCCGGCCGCGCCGGGGGCCGGCAGCGCCCCCATGTCGATCTTGCCGTTCGAGGTGAGCGGCCACCGGTCGATCCGCGCGAAGCGGGCGGGGACCATGTGCGGCGGGAGCCGCCGGTCGAGGTGGCGCCGGATCGCGTCGATGGTCAGCTCGCGGTCGTCCGACACGAGCCACGCCGCCAGCTCGGGCCCGCCCGGCGCCTCCTGCGGCCGCACCAGCGCATCGGCAATCGACGGGTGCCGGCGCAGCTCGGCCTCGATCTCCCCCGGCTCGATCCGGAAGCCGCGGATCTTGCACTGCCGGTCGTTCCGTCCGAGGTATTCGAGCGTGCCGTCATCACCCCGGCGTCCGAGGTCGCCGGTGCGGTACAGGCGCCCGCCGTCGGCCGCGAACGGGTCCGGCACGAAGCGCTCGGCCGTCCGACCGGCGTCGCCACGATAGCCCCGGGCGACGCCGGGGCCGGCGACGTACAGCTCGCCGGGCACGCCGGTGGGCACGGGATTCATCGACTCGTCGAGCAGATGGATCCGGAGGTCGTCGAGCGGCACGCCGATCGGCGAGACCCCGGCCGCCAGCGCCTCGCCGTTCCGCATCTCGCGCCGGGTGGCATGGACGGTCGTCTCGGTGATGCCGTACATGTTGACGACGCGCGCGGCGCGGGAGACGTCAAACGTCCACCAGGCATCGAGCATCCGGGGCCGCAACGCCTCGCCGCCGAAGACGAGCCACCGCAGCGCCAGCCGGCGGCCGGGCTGGCGGGCCAGCGCCTCGCTCAACCCGGCAAACGCCGTCGGCGTCTGGTTGAGCACCGTCACGCCTTCGCGTGCCAGCAGGTCGACGAGCCGGTCCGGGGAGCGGCTCGTCTCGTGCTCGACAATCACCAGGCGGCCGCCGTGCGCGAGCGCGCCCCAGATCTCCCAGACCGAGAAGTCGAACGCCAGCGAATGGAACCAGGCCCAGACGTCGTCGCGGCCGAAGGCGAACGCGGCCTGTGTGGTGTCGAAGAGCCGGGACACGTTCGCCTGCGTCACCTCCACGCCCTTCGGCTCGCCCGTGGACCCCGAGGTGTAGATGACGTACGCGAGATGCTGCGGATCGATCCGCGCGGTCGATGGTCCGACGCGGCCGTCGAGGGCTGGCGACGCCCGGTCGTCGAGCCGGACGATCCGCACGCCGTCCGGAACGGGCGGGTGCAGATCGCCGCCGCAGACCACGACCGTTGCGGCGCTCCGCTCGACGAGCCGCGCGATCCGATCGGCCGGGTCCCGCGGGTCGAGCGGCAGGTAGGCGCCGCCGGCCTTCTGAATCCCGAGCAGCCCCACGATGGCCGACGCACCTCTCGGCGCCAGCAGTGCCACGAGCGTCTCGGGACCGACCCCGTAGTCCTCCGTCAGCCGGCGGGCCAGGTGCGCCGCCCTCGCGTCCAGTTCCGCGTAGGTGATTCGGTGGTCGCCGTCCACGATCGCCACGGCCTCGGGCCGGCGGACGACGTGCGCCTCGAAGCGCCGGATGAGCGGCTCGCCGGCGTCCATGCTCGGGCGTGCCCCGCCGCCACTCGACTCGCTGCTGCGGCCGGCGCGCGGCCGCTCCATCGCCAGATCCGAGACGGCGCGTCCAGGCTCCCGTTGCGCCGATGCGATCAGCGCCTGCAGGTGGCGGACCATCCGCTCGGCCGTCGCCGGCGCGAACCACGCCGTGTTGTACTCGAGCACCCCGTCGATCCCGCCGTCCGCCTCGGCGAACTCGAACGTCAGGCCGAACTTCGCCATCCCCGTCTCGACCGGCCAGTCTCGGACCGTGGACCCCGGGAGATCGAGCGCGGGGGCGTCGTGCGTCTGCATGACGACCACGACGTCGAACAGCGGCGACCGCGAGGGATCGACCGGCAGGGCGAGCTCGTCGACGAGGCGATCGAACGGATACGTCTGATGGTCGAGCGCGGCCGTGACCCGCTCGCCGGTGGCGGCCATCAGCGCCTCGAAGCCCTGAGCCGGGTGCACGGCCAGACGGACAGGCAGCAGGTTCGCATAGAACCCGATCTGCTCGTCGAACCCGGCTCCTTCGCGGCCGGCCACGGCCACTCCCAGCATCATCTCGCGCTGGCTGGTGTAGCGGTACAGCAGCACCTGCACCGCCGAGAGCAGCGCCGTGAATCCCGTGCCGCCGGTCGATCGCGCCAGTGCGCGCAGCCCCCCGGCCGTCTCGCGGTCGATCCGGAACCGGAAATGGCGGCCCGTGTGGGGCCGGACGCGGGGGGCCGGGAAGTCGAGCGGCAGCCGCAGGGGCTCCACCGGATCGGCCAGCGCGGCAAGCCAGTAGCGGCGATCGGCCGCCCCCTCGTCCGCGTCGAGTCGCCCCTGCTGCCAGGCGGTGTAGTCCTTGTAGTGGAAGGCCAGCGGCAGGGGCGCCCACGGGTGCCCCTCGCGCCGTGCCGCATAACAGGCCAGGATCTCCCGCACCATCACCCCGATCGACCAGCCGTCGCTGATGACGTGGTGCTGGCAGAACAGCAGGATGGCCCTGGATGGCGCGACGGTCGCCACGGCGACGCGCAGCAGCAGGTCGCGCGCCAGGTCGAACGGCTGGTGGAAGAAGACCGCCGCGCGTTCGTCGAGGCGCGCCGCCCAGTCGCTGGCGCCCGTGAGATCGATGCGGGTCAGCGTGAAGTCGGCGTGCGTCGCGATCCGCTGCCGGGGCTCGCCATTCACCTCCACGATCTGCGTGCGCAGGCTCTCGTGGCGCGCGATCACCGCGCGGAACGCCTCCTCGAGCCCGTCGACGTCGAGGTCGCCGAGGATCTCCAGCGCCCCGGCCATGTGATACGGGCGCCCCTCGCCGAAGTGCTCGAGCACCCACAGGCGACGCTGGCCGTGCGAGACGGGATAGTCGGGTGCCGGCGCCACGGGCGTCACGGCCGATCCCCTCGCCGGTCCGGTTCCGTCCGCACGGATGGCGTCCGGCCGCCCGAATCGTCGATCGACGATGGCGTTGGCGAGCGCCGCGGGTGAGCCGTGACGGAAGAGATCGCTCAGCGACAGCTCGATGCCGTGGTCCCGCGCGCGGGCGATCGCACGCGTCGCCTTCAGGCTGTGGCCGCCCAGCTCGAAGAAGCCGTCGTGGACGCCCACACGCTCGACGGCGAGCACCTCCGCGAAGATCGCGGCGATCGCCTCTTCGAGCGCGTTGCGCGGCGCCGCGTATCCGGGGCCGCCCGCCGTTGACGGCGCGCCGGGCGCAGGCAACGCGTTCCAGTCGAGCTTGCCGTTGGGCAGGATGGGCCAGGACGGCACGGTGATCACGTGCGCCGGCACCATGTAGGACGGCAGGGCCGCCGACAACGCGGTCCGCACGGCGGCCGGATCGACGCCCCGGCCGCCCGCCACGTACGCGACCAGCTGCGGCTCCCCGTGCACCAGCCGCGCCTGCACGCGCACATCCTCGAGGCCGGCCGCGCGGCGCAAGGCGGCTTCCACCTCGCCGACCTCGATGCGGCAGCCACGGATCTTCACCTGCCGGTCGTGGCGCCCCAGGAACTCGAGGACGCCGTCGGCGCGCATGCGGGCCCGATCGCCGGTGCGGTAGAGCCGCGCGCCGGGGACGGGGCCGAACGGATCGGGCACGAACCGGTCCGCGGTCAGATCGGGCAGATCCAGGTATCCGCGGGCCAGCCCGGCGCCACCGACATACAGGTCGCCTTCGACGCCGGCCGGCACCAGTTCCATGCGGTCGTCGAGCACGTACGCGCGCGTGTGACGGATCGGCCGGCCGATCGGCAGCGTGCCCCACCCGCTTCCGTCGTCCACCCAGGCGGTCACGTCGATGCACGCTTCGGTCGGGCCGTAGAGATTGACCACCTGCACCGGCAGCCGCGCCTTCAGGCGCTGGACCAGCGCCGCGTCGAGCGGTTCGCCACCGGCAAAGACCGTCCGCAGGGACGTCGCCTGTCCGAACGCCGGCTCGTCGGCGATCGTGGCGAGCAGCGACGGCACCATCTGCAGGGTCGTCACGCCGGCATCGCGGATGGCGCGGGCCAGCCGGGCGGGATCGAGCCGGCTCTCCGCATCGGCCACCACCAGCCGGGCGCCCTGCATCAGCGGCGCCAGGAACTCCCAGATCGACGCGTCGAAGCTGAACGGCGTCCGTTGCAGCACCCGGTCGTGCGGGTCGAGCGGGAAGGCGTCGCGCAGCCAGATCATGTGATTGGCGATCGCCCGGTGCGCGATCGTCACGCCGCGGGGGCGTCCCGTGCTGCCCGACGTATAGATGATGTAGGCGAGCTGATCCGGCAGCACCTCCACCCCGAGGTCGTCGTCTCGCTGCGCGGCCAGGCGCGGATCGTCGAGGTCCAGCCGGAGCACCGGCGGCGAGCCGGCCGGCAGCCGATCCTGCAGCCCTCCGTCCGTGACGACGATCGACGGGCGCGCGTCCTCGATCATGAACGCGAGACGCGGCGCCGGGTACGCGGGGTCGAGCGGCAGGAAGAAGCCGCCGGCCTTCAGGACCGCGAGCAGACTGACGACCTGCAGGGGTGAGGGCTCGAGGAACAGGCCGACGCCCGCGTCCCCTCCGATCCCCCGATCGCGCAGCAGGCGCGCGAGCTGGTTCGCGCGACGATTCAACTCGTCGTACGTCCAGTGCCGGTCTCGACAGACGAGGGCCACCCGGTCCGGGGTGGCGCGCGCCGCCTGCTCGAACCACCAGTGGACGGGCCGGTCGTCGGACGCGGACGGCAGGTCGCCGCCGCTCCCCAGCTGCCGGAGATGGCGCCGCTGCGCCGGCGTCATGACCGGCAGCGTCGAGATCGGCGCGTCCGGTCCGGTGGTGGCCCCCTCGAGGAGGGCGAGGAAGCTCTCGCCGAGCCGCTCCACCGTCGTCCGATCGAAGATGTCGGCGTTGTATTCGACCAGGCCGCGCAGGCGGCCGTCGTGCTCCTCGAAGGTCCAGATCAGATCGAACTTCGCCGACCCGGTCGACAGGTGGATCGGGTCGACCTGCAGGCCGGACATCTCCAGCGGACCGGCCGGCACGGTCTGGAGCACGAGCATCACCTGGAAGAGCGGCGACCGGCCGAGTTCGCGGTCGGGCGCCGCCCCTTCCACGATCAGCTCGAACGGCACCTCGCTGTGGTCGTAGGCGTCCAGGCAGGTCCGGCGCACGCGGTCGACCAGGTCGGCGAACGAGGGGTCGCCGGATGCATCGATCCGCAGCGGCAACGTGTTGACGAAGAGCCCCACCAGGTCCTGCAGCTCCGGCTCCGTCCGGTTGGCGATGGCCGTGCCGATCACCAGGTCCGTCTGGTGGGTGAACCGCGCGAGCAGGACGCCGAGGCAGGCCGACAGCGTCATGAACAGCGTGCCGCCGCAGGCCTGCGCGAGCGCCCGGGCCGCCGGACCGAGGGCCGCGGGCACGTCGAGCGCCACCTCGTCGCCGCGGCCGCTCTGCAGCAGAGGTCTCGGACGGTCCGCGGGGAGCTCGATGGCCGGCGGGCATCCGTGGAGCTGCTGGCGCCAGTAGGCGAGCGAGGCGTCGAACGCCCCCGCGCGCCGGCGCCGCTGCTGCCACGCCGCGTAATCGGCGTACTGCAGCGCCGGCTGGTCCGCCGGTGCGCTCCGGCCCTCGACGAGCGCGTCGTAGGCAGCCGACAGATCGCGCATGACAATGGCGAGGGACCAGTAGCCGTCCGAGACGATGTGGTGCACCGAGAGGAGGAGGCCGTGCACGTCTGGCGCGACGCGGAACAATCGACTGCGCAGGACCGGACCGCTGGCGAGATCGAACGGACGCCGCGCCTCGCGCCCGGCCAGTTCCTGCATGGCGGCTTCCGGATCGGCCTCGCCGCTGAGATCGACGAGCGGCAGGTCGACTGCCACCTCGTCGTCGACGATCACCACCGGCTCGCCGCCGACCGCCGGGTACCGCGTCCGCAGCACCTCATGGCGTCGCAGCACGCCGGCCAGGCTCGTCCGGAGCGCGTCGACGTTCAGGGGACCCGAGAGGCGCAGCAGCGCGGGGACCACGTACGTGCTGCGGCCCGGCGTCAGCTGCTCGAGAAACCAGAGGCGCTGCTGGGCGAACGACAGCGTCCGGCCGCCGGTCGACGGGAGCATCGGCGCGCCTTCTCGCGTGCTCCGGCCCGGCGCCCGCCGCGCGCGGATGCGGGCTGCCAGTCCGCCGAGCGTCGGTGACTCGAACAGCTGGCGCAGCGAGACGTCGACGCCGAACAGCGTCCGGATGCGCTGCGCGAGCAGCATCGCCAGCAGGGAGTGGCCGCCCGATTCGAAGAAGCTGTCGCCGGGGCCGGAGGGCCGGTGACCGAGCAGCTCGTGCCAGATCTCGGCGAGGATCTCTTCTTCGGGTCCGCCAGCGAGCGGCGGAGCGACCACCGGCTGATCGGGCAGCGTGCCGGCCAGCCGTTCGAGCGCGCGGCGGTCGACCTTGCCGTTGGGCGTCAACGGCAGCGCCCGCTCGATCACCCAGGCCGACGGCACGAACGCCGCCGGCAGCCGCGACTCGGCGAAGCGGTGGAGATCGGCCGGCCCCGGACGCGGCCCGGGACGCGGAACCAGGCAGGCGACGAGGCGGCGCTCCCCGTCAGGCCCATCGGCCGCCACCACCACGGCGTGCGCGACCGCCGGATGCTGCCGCAGCACCGCCTCGACCTCGCCGGGCTCGACGCGATGCCCGCGGATCTTCACCTGGTCGTCCGCCCGCCCGACGAACTCGAACACGCCCTCGGGACGCAGGACGGCCAGATCGCCGGTCCGGTAGAGGCGGCCGCCGGGCACCGGCCCGAACGGATCGGGCACGAACCGCTCGGCCGTGCGATCGGGCTGACCGAGGTACCCTCTGGCCACGCCGGCGCCGCCGATGTACAGCTCGCCCCTGCTGCCGATCGGCACGGGGGCCATCCGGTCGTCGAGCAGGTAGACCTGTGTATTGGCGACCGGCGTACCGATCGGGACGGACGCCGCGCCATCGGCGATCGGCTGGCACATCGACCAGACGGTCGTCTCGGTCGGCCCGTACATGTTGTAGAGGCGCACCGGCCCGTCCTGCTGCAGCGCCCGGGCGAGCGGGTGCGGCAGCTCCTCGCCGCCCACCACCAGGCACTCGAGGGCGCGCAGCGCCGCGTGGGCGGCCGGCTGCGCCAGCAGCAGCCTCGCCATCGACGGCGTGCACTGGAGGTGCGTGACGCCGTGCCGGTGGATCAGCGTCTCGAACGACTCTTCCTCCGAACCGGGCCGGCGGCCGGTCGTCAGGCCGGCAAAGCGCGCGAGGCTCTCCATGACGGCCTCGGCGGGGACGCCGAAGTCGATGAGCAGCGCCGCTTCGTCGACGCCGATGGCGGCGAGCCGGTCCAGCCGATCCCGGCACTCGTCCGGCGTGCCGAACAGCGCGCTGCTCGAGGCGTACCGCTCGAAGGCGTGATCGAGCAGCGCTTCCAGGTCCTCGTCCTGGAAGCCGGCCGACTCCATGTCGATGCCCAGGCTGCGGGCGACGTTGGCCATCAGGCTGACCGAGCTGCGCAGGTAGGCCCGGAACGGCTCTCGCACGGCCTCGAGCGTCGCCGCGCGCGACGGGCCGGCGAAGGCGTGCAGCATCAGCGTCACATGTCCGTCCCGGCCGGACGTCCGGCGGCAGGCCTCGCGATAGATCGCGATCTTGCGCGCCAGTTCCTCTGCGTGCTGGCCGAGCAGGTGCGTGAGCAGGTTCGCGCCGAGCTCGCCCGCGCGCTCGAAGGTCGCCGGATCGCCCGCGGCCGTGATCCAGATCGGCAGCTCGTCCTGCACGGGGCGCGGCAGCGTCCGCACGTCGACCGGCTGTCCTCCGGGCCCGGCCAGCGTCACCGTCTCTCCCCGCCAGAGCCGCCGGACGAGATCGATGTCGCGTGCCATCGCCTCCTTCCGGCCGTCGTAGCGATCGGGCGCCAGCACGAAGTCGCGTTCCTGCCAGCCCGACGCGAAGGACAGGCCGACGCGCCCGCCGGACAGGTTGTCGACGACCGCCCATTCCTCGGCGACGCGGACCGGATGATGCAGCGGCAGGACGACACTGCCGGCCCGCACCTGGATGCGGCTCGTGACGGCCGCGATGGCAGCCGCGGTCACCGAGGGGTTCGGATAGAGGCCGCCGAACGGATGGAAGTGGCGCTCCGGCGTCCAGACCGCCGCGAAGCCGTGCTCGTCGGCGAAGCGGGCGCCGTCGAGCAGCAGCCGGTACTTGCCGGCGGTCTCGGCCCGCTCGTCGCTCGCGAAGTAGAACAGGCTGAGCTCGATGTCCCGCGCGCGCGGCGGCGCGGCGGGCACCGACGACACGACGTCGAGGGGGCTGCCGCCGATCACCACCGTCGATCCCCGGCTCAGCGTCCAGAGCAGCTCCAGCACCGAGATGTCGAACGAGATGCTGGTCAGCGCGAGCCAGGTGGCGGGACGCTCGCCGAGGCAGGCGTCCATCGCGGCGAAGAAGTTCACCACGTTGGCGTGACTCACCATCACGCCCTTCGGGCGGCCCGTCGAGCCCGAGGTGTAGTTCACGTAGGCGAGCGCCGATGCGGGCGTCGCCAGGCCGAGGTCGTCGCCGCGCTCCCCGTCGATCCCGCTCCGGTCCGCATCGAGATCGAGGACCGCCACGCCCTCGTCTCCCTGCGCCAGCCACAGGCCGCGATGGGTCACCACCACCGCCGGCCCCGCGTCGCTGACGACCATCGCCCGGCGCGCCGCGGGGTAGGCCGGGTCCAGCGGCACGAAGGCCGCGCCGGCCTTCAGCACGGCGAGCATGGCGACGACCAGATCCGCGGACCGCTCGAGGCAGAGGCCGACCAGCTGTTCCGGTCCGATGCCGCGCGCCCGCAGCCGGCGGGCCAGGCGATTCGCCCGCGCGTTCAGCGCCGCATAGTCGAGCGCCTGCCCTCCGGCGCGCAGGGCCGGCCGCCCGCCTGACTGTCGCACCTGACGCTCGACGACGCTGACGATGGTGTCGTCGGCGGGAATGTCACGCCCGGTCCTGTTGACCGCGTGGATCGCGCGATCGACCTCGGCCGGCGGCATCACGTCGATCTCGCTCACGGATCGGCCGCCGTCCTGCAGCATCTGCTCCAGCACGAAGACCAGGCGCTGCCCGACGAGCGCGATCTCGCCGGCGTCGAACGCCGCCAGGCTGTAGTGGAGGTCCAGATCGACGTCACCCTCGGCGTGCAGCTCGCGGACGAAGATCGCCAGTGCGTTCTGCTCGTACCCGTTCGACAGGCCGATCGTCCGGGCGGGCCGTCCCTCGAAGGTGGCGTCGTGGGAATGCTTCTCGTACGACAGCGTGATGTCGAACAGCTGCGGCCGGCCCGGCTGCGGCAGTCCGGCGGCGCGCGTGATGCCGGCGATCGGGTACCGCTGGTGGCGATAGTCGCGGCGCAGCGCCGCCGCGATGGCCTGCACCAGCTCGCGCACGGACCGATCGCGCCCGAACGCCAGGCGCGCCGGCAGCACGGTCGTGAACATGCCGACCGTCCGCTTGAAGGCGGCCGTGCGGCGATTCAGGCTGAGCAGTCCGACGACCAGGTCGTCGTGCCCGCTCGTCCGCGTGAAGCAGATGTAGATCGCGGCGAGCAGCACGTGCACGATCGACGCGTCCGCCTCGGCGGCGGACTGCCCGAGGCGATCGTAGAACGCGCGCGGGAGGACGAGGCGCGAGATCCCGGACGGGACGGCGCCGTTCACCATCGCCACGGCGTGCCGCCGGGGCACCGTCTGCGGCGGGAGATCGCGGAACCGATCGCGCCAGTACGCCGCGTCGCGGCGGCAGGCCTCGGAGTCGAGATAGGCGCGGTCGTCGCGGACGAACTCGCGATAGGACGGTGCCGGCTCCCAGTCGGGCGCGCGTCCCTCGGCGAGGCAGCCGTACGCGCGTGCGACGTCCTGCACGACGAGCGCGATCGCCCAGCCGTCGACGATCGTGTGCTGGTACTTGAGCAGCCAGCGCCAGCGCCCGGCGCCGAGCCTGACGAGGGCGAAGTGGAACAGCGGATGGCCGTAGAGGGGGAACGGCGCCTGGAACGCCCGGCCGATCCAGGCGTCGGCCGCCTGTTCCGGGTCGGGCTCGGCGGAGACATCCACCTGCTCGAGCGGCACGTCGATCCGCTCGCGGCACTCGACGGCGGGCAGCGCGCCGCCGTCATGGAGGATCGTGCGCAGCGCGTCGTGGCGCCGCACGGTCATCTCGATCGCCTGCCGGAAGCGCGCCGGATCGATCGGGCCTTCCAGCCGCACGTACCCGCCGATCACGTAGACCGGCGCCTCGGGATGGACGAGTTGGCCGAACCAGACCTCGCGCTGCGGCGACGAGAGTTCGAGGTGCTGCACGGTGCGGCGCGACATCAGAACCGGTCTCCATTCCCGACGACCGACACCAAATTTGCCATGCTACCATAGGCATTTCGACGGACGAACCCGCTCGAGACGTCACTGTGCACGGCTCCCGCGCCGCGCACGCCGATCGAGGAGGCGGAGGTCACGTGTCGACGGTTCTCGGTCTCTCCGGCGGCTTCGATCGGGTCCACACCAACGACTTCCAGTTCCCGCACTCGTTCGCGCACGACTCGGCGGCGGTGCTGCTCCGGAACGGCCGGGTCGTGTCGGCCATCGAGGAAGAGCGGCTCAACCGCATCAAGCACACCAACAAGCTGTGGACGCGCGCGGCCGCACGCTGCCTGCGCGACGCCGGGCTCCGCCTGTCGGAGGTCGACTGCGTCGCGTACTACTGCAGCGAGCCGTGGCTCGACGCGGTCCTCCAGCAGGGTTTTCTCTTCACGGGCCATCGCCTCGGCCTGCTCGGGGCCCGGCGCCTGCTGCAGTTCCTGCTGGCGCGCGAGCTCGGCGAGGAGCTGCCGCTCGACCGCTTCCGCTTCGTGCCGCACCACCGCGCGCACGCGGTGAGCGCGCACTGGATGTCGGGCGCCCCCAGCAGCCTCGTCGTCACGCTCGACGGCTTCGGCGACGACATCTCGGGCTCGGTGAACGCGGTTCGCGACAACGTCCTGGAGACGCTGCAGACCTTCGACGTCGCCCAGTCCCTCGGCCACTACTACCTGTCGGCCATCGCCGTGCTCGGTTACCGGCTCTTCGACGAGTACAAGGTGATGGGCCTGGCGCCGTACGGGAGCCCCGACCGCTTCCGCGATCTCTTCCGGCGCTTCTACACGCTCGGCGACGAGGGCCAGTACACGATCCACACCGGCGAGATGACGGCGCTCCTCGAGGTGTGTCCGGTCCGCGAGCGCGGCGGCCCGTTCACGCGGGCGCACAAGGATGTCGCGGCCGCCCTGCAGGAGTCGCTCGAGACGATCGTGTTCCACGTCCTGCGCCACTGCCGCGAGACGACCGGCCTGTCGCGGCTCTGCCTGGCGGGCGGTGTCGCCCAGAACAGCAGCCTGAACGGGCGGATCCTCGCCTCGGGTCTGTTCGACGAGGTGTTCGTGCAGCCGGCGTCCTACGATGCGGGCTGCGCCCTCGGCGCGGCGATGGACGCCTGCCTCGCTCGCGGCGAGCTCCCCAACGTGCGGCTCGATCACGTCTACTGGGGGACGGCCATCGCGGAGGGCGAGCCGCTCGAGCGCGAGCTGCGGGCCTGGCAGCCGCTCGTGACCGTCCGCCGCCTGGAGGACCGCGCCACCGACACCGCCCGCCTGCTGGCCGCCGGGGCCGTGATCGGCTGGGCGCAGGGACGGGCGGAGTTCGGCGCCCGGGCGCTCGGCCATCGCAGCATCCTCGCCGATCCGCGCCCGGCGGCGAACAAGGACGTCATCAACGCGATGGTCAAGAAGCGCGAGGCCTACCGGCCGTTCGCGCCGTCCGTGCTCGAGGAACACGCGCACGAGTACTTCGACCTGCCCCGCCAGGTGACGCAGCTGCCGTTCATGACCTTCGTGGTGCCGGTGAAGCCCGAACGGCGTGCCGAGCTCGGCGCCATCACCCACGAGGACGGCACGGCGCGCGTCCAGACGGTCGACCGCGCGACGGCCCCGGCTTTCGCCGCACTGCTCGAGGCCTTCGGCGCTCTGACCGGCCTGCCGATGCTGCTGAACACGTCGTTCAACAACAACGTCGAGCCGATCGTGAACGACGTGCACGACGCCCTCACCTGCTTCCTGACCTCCGGCCTCCACGCTCTCGTCGTCGGCGACTACCTGGTCGAGAAGCCGCCACTGACGGCGGACAGCCTCGACGGCTTCGCCATCGACCTGCCGGACTACGCCGTGATCCGGGAGGAGACCCGCATCGTCCCGTCCGGAGAGCGCCGCACCGCGCGGATGCTGTGTTGTACGTATGAAGGCGGTCATGCGATCGAGATCTCGCGGGAGGCGTACGCCCTGCTGACCCGGTGCGACGGCCGCCGCCCGCTGGCGTCCCTGACGGCCGGCGAGGGCCACGCGATCCCGATGCGCGAGGCCCTGCAGCGGGAACTGATGGCCATCCTGGGATCGCGGTTGATCCGTCTCGTCCCCCTCGCGGCTGGAGGCCGGCCATGACGACCGAACGGAGCCTGGACACGCTCGACGATCTGCTGCGCCAGGTCGTGTCCCCGGTACTCGACCGGCTGCAACCGGGCTACCGCTTCGAGGGCGAGCCGGGCACCGCGCTCGCCTTCCGATTCCGCGATCGGGCGGACCTCGATCACCGCGTCGTCTTCCGCGACGAGGGCGTGGACGTGCAGCCCGGCGCGGGCGCGACCGCCGACGCGGTCGCCACGACGCTCGACGCCTTCCTCGACTTCTTCGAGAACCGGATCTCGTTCGCCAACCTCGTCATGCTCGGGCGGTGGCGCGCGCACGGCCGTGCGTCCGACGACCTCTACGCCTTCCTTCCCCTGCAGCCAGGCCTCGCGACCCTGACGCGCGGCCTGCCCGCCTTCCCGCTGCTGGAGGATCAGGAGACGCTGACTGCGCGGATCGAGGCGCGTGCCCGCGAACTGCCGCGGATCGACGCGATCGCAAAGGTGCGGCCGCCGGACCGCGAGACCTTCTTCCGGCACTACGCCGACCCGGGCCGGCCGGTCGTCCTGACGGGCGTGATGGATCGCTGGGAACCCTTCGACTGGACGTGGGCCGGGTTCCGCGCGCTGTACGACGGACTGCCGTACTACGTCGAAGCCGTCGGCGGGCTCGTGCTGCCGTCGGCCCCCGACCTGATCCGCCGCATCGAGGAGAACCGGGCCGGCCAGGCGGGGAAGATCGGCCTGCCCGTGTCGGACGCCCTGGAACGCTACTACCGGCTGCCGGACTACTTCCCGGCCGAACGCTACTTCCGCAAGTCGCAGGCCGTGCTCGTGTCGGCGCCGTCGCTGCGGACGCCGACGGTCTGGCACCGCGACATGGCCGACAACTTCCTGCTGCAGCTGATCGGCCGGAAGCGCGTCGAGATCTGCACGCCGGCCGAGTCGGCCTGCTTCTACCTGCAGTCGCTGCCGCCCACCGACGCCAACGTGCCGTTCGATGCGTCGGCCATGGATCCCCTGCGGCCGGATCCGCTGGTGCACCCGAGGTTCCAGGAGGCGCACGTCATCGACTGCGTGCTCGAACCCGGTGACCTGCTGTACCTGCCGTGCGGCTGGCTGCACACGGTGCACCAGGTCACACCGTCGATCTCGATCAACGCCTGGCTGCACCACCCGCCGGCCGCGCTCGCCGCCCGGGCCTCGGCCTGATCAGACCGCCGACGGATCGAGGTACTGCCGGATCAGGCGTCCGAGTTCGGCGACGTACGGCTCCTGCAGCAGCGCTTCGTGCGGCGCGTCGATCGGCGGCAGCGTCGTCACCGTCCCGCTCGTGACCGCACGCCATCCGAGATCGGCCCCCGGGCCGGCCGGTTCCGTCGAGCCGGCCGTCGGCAGGACGAGCAGCGGGATCGAGGCAGCAGCGGGTCGATAGCGTGAGGCCGCCCGCAGGCTGGCGGCGCCGACCCGGAGGAAGCCGCCCAGCTGGCGGCGGCCACCGAAGCCGCTCAACAGCCCCTGCGCGTCGAGCGCGCCAGCCACGTTCTCGAGCAGCTGTTCCTCCGCAAGCCGCTCCAGGGCGTCGATGTCGAGCGGCGCGCCCCCGAGCTCGCCGACGCGCGCGTCGACCGCCTCCAGCAGCGGACGCAGGCCGGCGTCACGCGCGCCGGGACCTGCCGCCGCCCGCGCCGTCGTGTCGATCAGCAGGCACCGCCCCACGGTCACACCGGCGGCCTCGAGACGCCGCGCCAGTTCGAAGGCGACGTACCCGCCGAACGAATAGCCGACCAGATCGATCGCGCCTCCCTTGAACCGGCCCGCGACGATCTCCGCGAGCCGATCGGCGATCGCCTCGACCGTCTCGCAGGCAGGCTCTTCGCCGTCGAGCCCTGGCGGCTGCGCGCCGTAGACAGGTCGGGTGTCGTCGAGGTGCCTCGCAAGGGCGAAGAACGGCACCGCGCTGCCGGTCAACGGCGGCAGGCAGACGAGGGGCCGGCCGCTGCCGGCCGCGGCGATCGTCACCAGGCCCGTCCACGACGGGTTCGCGGCCGCCGCCTCGCGCAGGTGCCGCGCGAGGCGCTGGACCGTCGGGCACTGGAACAGCACGGGCAGCGGCACGTCGCAGCCGAGACGGTCCTGCAGCCGTCCGGTCACCTGCAAGGCCAGCAGCGACTGGCCCCCCAGCGCGAAGAAGTCGTCGTGGACGCCGATCTCGTGCACGCCGAGCGCCCGCTCCCACTCGTCGATCAGCACGGCCTCCAGACTGTCGAGCGGCGCCACCGCGCGGCTGCGGACCCGTTCGGCGGGAGCCAGGCGCGCGAGTGCGTCGAGATCGATCTTGCCGTGCGCGGTCAGAGGCACGTCGTCGACCGGCACGATCCGCCCGGGCACCATGAAGGATGGCAAGGTGCGCAGCAGGTGATCCCGAATCTCGTCGATCGACGCGGGTGAAGCCAGCCTGACGACCGCGACCAGCTGTCGCGCGTCGCCCGAGCCCATCGTCAGGACGACTGCCTGGCGCACGCCCGGGTGCCGCTCGAGCACCGCTTCGACCTCGGCCGGCTCGACGCGCGCTCCCCGGAGCTGCAGCTGGCGGTCCGCCCGTCCCAGGAACTCGAGCAGACCGTCGGCATTCCAGCGGCCCAGGTCGCCCGTGCGATAGAGTCGTCCGCCAGGGGTCCTCCCGAAGGGATCGGGTACGAATCGGCTCGCGGTCTCGGCGGGCCTCCCGATGTACCCGCGCGCGACACCGACGCCACCGATGCAGATCTCACCCGGGACTCCAGGCGGCACCAGCTGCATCCGGGCATCGACGACGTACAGCTGCACGTTGGCGAGCGGGTGACCGATTGGAATTGCGCCGGCCGGCGCGATTTCCGGCGGCAGGTGATACCAGCTCGCGCACACGGTGTTCTCGGTGGGACCGTACGCGTTCACGAACCGGACGCTGTCGGCCCGCGCCAGCGCGTCGTCCCGGTCGGCCTCTTCGCCGGCGGTGACGAGCGTCCGCAACCCTGGCAGCGGTGCGCCGTCCAGCGCCCGCAGGTACGCGGGCGGAAGCGTGATGACGGAGATGCCCGCGTCGGCCATCCACTGCGGCATGGCCGCGGGATGACGCTTGATCTCCTCGGGGACAACGACCAGCGCCGCTCCGGCCGCGAGCGCCATGAAGATCTCCGACACGGCGGCGTCGAAGCCGGAGGCCGCGAACTGGGCCACGCGCGACGATGGGCCCACCTCGAACGCCGCCACCTGGGCCTGCGCGAGATTGACGAGCCCATCGTGCTGGAGCGCCACCCCCTTCGGCAGTCCGGTCGACCCGGACGTGTAGATCACGTACGCGAGCCTCGATCCGTCGAGCGGTCCAGGCCGGCCGGCGGGCGATCCCGCGGATGCGGCCTCGCCGGCCGCGAGCACGATTCCGCGGAAGCCGATCCCGGCGGCAGCCCCGGCGTCATCGGTCACGAGGAACCGCGTGCCACTGTCCTGCAGGATGTGCTGGACGCGCGCCGGTGGATAGGCGATGTCGATCGGCAGGAACGCGCCGCCGGCCTTCAGGACCCCGAGGATCCAGGCGACGAACGCCTCCGATCGGGCGACGCGGAGGGCGACGATTTCCTCGCGCCGGAGGCCATGCCGGTCGCGCAGGACCGCCGCAATCACGTCCGACCGGGCGTCGAGCTCGCCGTACGACACGCGGCGCGCGCCGTCTTCCACGGCAATCGCCGCCGGGTCGGCGAGGACGCGGTCGCGGAAGCAGTCGAGCACCGTCCGCCGCGTCGCCACCGGACCGTCGCGCCGGCCCCACTCCTCCACCAGGGTCCGGCGTTCGACGCCCCGCAGCATCGGCAGATCGGCCACCGGTACGCCACCGTCGGCCACGGTCGCGCGCAGCAGCTCGCGATAGTGCATGGCCATCCGCTCGATCGTGTCCCGCCTGAACAGCGCCGTCGCATACTCGATCGCGACCTCGAGCCCCTCATCAGTCTCCGAGAAGAGGAACGTCAGGTCGACGTGGCTGGTGCGCGACTCGAGCGGCAGCGGCGTGACGCGCACGCCGTCGAGCGCCGTCGCCGGTCCGCGTTCCGCGTGCACGGCCATCACGTCGAAGAGCGGCGATCGTGCGGCATCGCGGCGGACGTTCAACTCTTCGACGAGACGATCGAACGGATACGCCTGGTGGTGCATCGCCTCCGCCAGGCGGTCACTCACCAGCCGGACGGCCGCCGCGCCGGTCTGGTCCGGGCGTACCGGCAGGCGCAGGGCCAGCGTGTTCACGTAGAACCCGACCTGCGACTCCAGCTCGGGTGCGAACCGGCCGGCCACCGGCGTCCCGATGACGAGGTCCTCGTCGCCCGTGTAGCGGTACAGCAGCGCGGAGAGCACCGCGAGCAGCACGGCGAAGGCGGTCGTGTGCTGCGCCCGGGCGAATGCGTCCACCTCCCTGGCGAGCTCCGGATCCGGCGCGAGGCCCGCGCGCGCCCCCTCGATGCGCTGGACCGGAGGCCGCGGGAAGTCGAGCGGCAGGCGGATGGGGACGACTGGCTCCGCGAACACCCGCTGCCAGTACGTCCGGTGTTCGACCATCCCGGCGGCCGACAGCGCCTCGCGCTGCCAGATGGCGTAGTCGCGATACTGCAACGGCAGCGGCGGCAGCTCGATCGGTTCGCGACGGCGGAGGGCGGCGTAGACGGCGGCCAGCTCGCGCATCAGCACCCCATCAGACCAGGCGTCGCCGATGATGTGATGCTGGCAGATGACGAGCGCGTGGCGCCCGGTCCCGAGCGCAAGCAGGGCCGCGCGGAACAGCGGTCCCGTCGCCAGATCGAACGGCTCGGCGACGAACGCCTCCGCCCATTCCGCCGCGGCGGCCACGACGTCGCCGGCCGCCTGCAGGTCGGCCGTCCGCATCGCGAACGGCACGCGGTCGAGGACCTCCTGCTGCGGCGCGCCGTCGATGACGACGAACCGGGTGCGCAGGATCTCGTGGCGATCGATCAGGCAGCCGAACGCCTGTTCGAGACAGGCGGCGTCGAGCGGACCGTCCAGCTGGAACGCGGCCGGCACCACGTAGGTCGATCCCCGGCGCCCCTCGTGGAAGTGCTCGAGCAGCCAGAGCCGCTGCTGCCCGTGCGACAGCGGCGCGAGCCGTCCGGGCGCGCTCCTGGAAATCCGCCGCGCCGGCAGGGCCCGCGAGGCCTCGACACGCGCGGCAAGATCTTCCAGCGTCGGCGCCAGCAGCAGGTCACGCACGTGCACCGTCAGGTCGTGCTGCCGCGCGGCCGCCGCCACCAGCCGGGCCGCCTTCAGGCTGGTGCCCCCCAGGTCGAAGAAGTTGTCGTCGAGGCCGACCCGTTCGACGTGCAGGCCGTCCGCCCACAGGCTGGCCAGGGTCTCCTCGAGCGCAGTGCGCGGCGGACGATACGGGTGGCCGGCCGCGCGCTCTTCGACTCCGGAGGCGGCCGGCAGCGCGCGCCGATCAAGCTTGCCGCTGGGCGTCTTCGGCAGGCTCGCCAGACGGACGTATCGCGACGGAACCATGTAGTCGGGCAGGCGGCGCCGCAGTGCAGACTCGACATCGGCGATCGCCGGCGCGTCACTGCCGGCGACGGGAACCACGTATGCCGTCAGGTCGTGATCGCCGTCGCGGCTCTCGAGACAGACGGCCGCTTCGGCGACGCCCGCGCAGGTCATCAGCACCGACTCGACTTCACCCAGCTCGATCCGGAAGCCACGCAGCTTCACCTGATCGTCCAGGCGCCCGAGGAACTCGATCGCGCCATCGTCGCGATACCGCGCCAGGTCGCCGGTCCGGTAGACGCGGCCGGCCCGGAACGGATCGGGCCCGAACCGCTCTGCCGTCAGATCCGGACGACCCAGGTAGCCGCGGGCGACCGGCAGGCCGCCGATGAGGAGTTCGCCGGCGACCCCCACCGGCACGGGGTTCAGGCCCTCGTCGACGATGTAGAGGGCCGCATTGGCGATCGGCCGTCCGATGGGCACCGTCGTCGCGGCGGCATCGTCGGGGCGGCAGCTCCAGCGGGCGACCTCGATCGCCGCCTCGGTCGGGCCGTACAGGTTGTGCAGCTCGGCCGCCAGCGTGCGGTGGAACAGCTGCACCACGGCGGGCGTCAGCGCCTCGCCGCTGCAGATCACGCGCCGCAGGCCGGTGCACGTCGCCGCGCGCGGGTGCTGGAGGAAGGCCTGCAGCATGGATGGCACGAAGTGGACGACCGTGACGCCCTGCTCGTTGATCAGGTCGATGAGGTACGCGGCGTCCTTGTGGCCGTCGGGCTTCGCGAGACACAGCCGGGCGCCGGTCAGGAGCGGCCAGAACAGCTCCCAGACCGAGACGTCGAAGCTGTAGGGCGTCTTCTGGAGGAGGCAGTCTCCGGGTCCGAGGCCGTACTCGGCCTGTCCCCATGTCAGACGGTTGATGACGGCCCGGTGCGCGTTCATCGCGCCTTTCGGCAGGCCCGTCGATCCCGACGTGTAGATGACGTACGCGAGATTGTCGGGCGTGACGGGTGCCGCCCGCTCGCCGTCCGAGAGCGGCCGATCGTCCAGCTGTCGAAGTTCGCGATCCTCGCGATCGAGCAGGATCGTCGACCTGTCCGAGCGGCCGTCGCTGGCACCATCCAGCCACAGGCGATCGATGAGGTCGCTTCGCGCGATCACCACGGGGCAGCCCGCATCCCCGACCATGAACGAGAGGCGTGACGCGGGATAGTCGGGGTCGAGCGGCACGTACGCCCCACCCGCCTTCAGGACCGCGAGCAGCGCCACCGGGAGATCCAGCGATCGATGCAGGCAGACGCCCACCCGGACCTCCGGCCCCACGCCGCACTGGATCAGCCGGCGCGCGAGCTGATTCGACCTCGCCTCGAGGCCGGCATAGCTGAGCGTCCGGTCGTCGAAGACGAGCGCCGTCGCCTCTGGCGACCGTGCCGCCTGTACGGCGATCAGTTCGTGCAGGCACCGGTCGTGCGGAAGCGGTACGGCCGTCTCGTTCCACTCGACGAGCAGACGATGGCGCTCGGAGGCCGACATGAGTTGCAGGTCCGACACCGCGCACGCGGGATCCGCGACCACCCCACGGAGGAGGTTCACGAGGTGCCGGCCGAGGCGCGCCATCCGCGGCCGGTCGTAGATGCGATCGTTGAACCGCAGAAGACCGCTCGGACCGGACGGCCCCTCCCGGAACTCGAACGTCAGGTCGAACTGGCTCGTGGCCGGCGCCACGCTCAACGGCTCGGCCTGCAATCCGTCGAGGTCGACCGGCGGCTCCCCGCCGTCGAGCAGGTTCACCATCACGTCGAACAGCGGCGAGCGGCCCGGGTCGCGCACGGGCGCCACGTCGTCGACGAGCAGGTCGAACGGCCAGGCCTGGTGCTCGAGCCCCTCCGACACGGTCTGGCGGACGGCCTCGACGAGCTCGCTGAATCGCTGCCGGCCGGTGAC
Source organism: Acidobacteriota bacterium (assembly GCA_028876655.1). Taxonomy (GTDB): domain Bacteria; phylum Acidobacteriota; class Vicinamibacteria; order Vicinamibacterales; family CAVVIG01; genus JAGWRA01. The sequence goes on from JAGWRA010000109.1 coordinate 22,246, forward strand.
GCGGTCGCGCAGGGCCAGCGTGTTCGTGTAGAAGCCGATCTGTGGCTCGAGGTCCGGATGATTCCGTACCGCCACCGGCGTGCCGACGACGATGTCCTCCTGGCCGGTATACCGGTACAGCAACGCCTTCACGGCCGCCGTCAGCAGCGTGAAGAGGCTGGTGCCGGTGCGGTGTGCCAGCGTGCGCACGCCGCGGGCCAGCTCGTCGTCGATCTCGAGCGGCAGGTCGTCGCCGGCGAAGCTCTGGATGGCCGGCCGCGGATGGTCCCGCGGTAGATCGAGCGGCCGCACCGGCTCCGCAAAAGCCCGCTGCCAGTACTTCCGGCTCTCCTCGAGGGCGCCCGACGCCAGGAGATCGTTCTGCCAGGCGGCGTAATCCTTGTACTGGATCGGCAGTGGTTCGAGCCTCGGCGCGTCATCGTCGCCCGCGTTGTACCAGGCGGTCAGCTCGCGCATCAGAATGCCGGCCGACCAGCCGTCAACGATGATGTGATGCAACTGCAGGAAGAGCGCGGACCGGCCCGGGCCGAGCCTCGCCACCGCGCAGCGCACCAGCGGTGCCACCGACAGGTCGAACGGACGCGACAGATCGTCGCGCAGCAGTGCGGCGGCCGTCGCGGCCGGGTCCTGCCCGGCATCGAGGTCGCAGAGCGGAATCGCCACGCGCGCCCCGTCGACGATCTCCTGCCAGGGCTCCCCGTCCCGCTCGACGATCCGCGTCCGCAGGATCTCGTGCCGCTCGAGCAGACGCGCGAACGCGCGCTGCAGGCGATCGACGTCGAGCGGGCCGGACACCAGGAACTGCGCCGACAGCTGATAGGCACGGTTCCCGTCCACCTCGCCGAGCTGATCGAGGAGCCACAGCCGCCGCTGGGCGTGCGACAGTCGATACCGCGGCGCGGCCGGCGCCACCGGAATCCGCGCCGGCACGGCCGGTGTGGCTGGTGCGCCGGCACCCTGCGCCGCGGCCAGCTCCGCAATCGAGGCGTTGCCGAGCAGATCGCGCACGGCCAGGTCGACGCCCCAGCGGGCGCGCGCCCGGCTCGCGAGCCGGGCGGCCGCCAGGCTGTGGCCGCCGAGATCGAGGAACCGGTCGTCGCGGCCGATCGCCGTAACACCGAGCACGTCGGCCCAGAGCGCAGCCAGCCGGCGCTCGGCCTCGGTTTTCGGCGGCGCGCCCGTGCCACGACGCTCGTCCCGATCCGCCAGCCGGCCGAGCAGCTGCTTCGCGTCCGCCTTCCCGCTGGCGGTCATCGGGATGGCGTCGCACCACTCGAACCGCGACGGAATCACGGCAGCCGGCAGCCACTGGGCGAGGTACCGGCGAAGATCCGCGGCCGGCACCGGCTCCCCTTCCGCGACGAGGAAGGCGGCGAGTTCGCGGTCCGTCCGCCCCTCGTGGACCAGGACTGTGACGTCGCGCACACCGGGATGGGCCCACAGCCGGCTCTCGATCTCCCCGAGCTCGACGCGCACCCCTCGCACCTTGACCTGCCGATCGATCCGTCCGACGAACTCGAGCACGCCGCCCGGCAGCCACCGCACGAGATCGCCGGTCCGGTACAGACGGGCACCGGGTCGATCCCCGAAGGGGTCGGGCACGAAGCGCTCGGCCGTCAGCCCGGCCCGGTTCACGTAGCCGCGCGCGACACCAGCGCCGCCGATGAAGAGCTCGCCCGGTACGCCGATCGGGACGGGCTCCAGCCGGGCGTCGAGCACGTAGAGCCGGGTGCGGGCGATCGGACCGCCGATCGGCGCACGCCGCCTGCGCGCGTCCCGCGGGACGTCGTAGAGCGTCGAGCAGATGGTCGCCTCGGTCGGCCCGTAGCCGTTCAGGACGATGGCGTCGTCCAGTGCCGCGCGCAGGCTCGACAACAACTGCTCGTCGATCGGCTCCACGCCGACGGTGACCGAACGGAGCACGCAGGCGGAACCGGCGCGCACCGTGTCGAGGAGGTCCTGCAGGAGGAAGGGCGGGACATAGGCGACGTCGATCCGCTCCGTGGCCAGCCAGTCGAGATACGCGGCACCGCTCGCGTGCACGTCCGCCGGCACGACGTGCACGGCGGCGCCGATCGTCCACGGACTGAAGATCTCGAACACGGAGGCGTCGAAGTTCACGTTCGTCCAGAGGGCGCAGCGATCCGAGGACCGGATGCCGCGACGGCGCGCGAACTCCATGGCCACGTTCACCGCGGCCCCGTGCTCGCAGGCGACCCCTTTCGGCAGGCCGGTCGACCCCGACGTATAGATGATGTACGCGAGTGCACCGGGATCCGGACGGACGCGATCCCGGTTCGATCGACCGCGCGCGCATGCCTCGCGGGCATCGAGACAGGCGTCGCGCGTGGCGGCGGAGACGGCCGTCCACGGCCCGTCCGCCACCGTCAGCAGCACCGCCGCGCCCGTGTCGTCCAGGATGAAGCGGGCGCGGTCGGGCGGACTCTCCGGATCGATCGGCACGTAGGCCCCACCGGCCTTCAGGATGCCGAGCAGCGCTGCGAGCAGCCACTCCGAGCGGCTCGTCAACAGCGCCACCGGCGTCTCCGGCCCGACGCCGCACCGCTCGACGAGATACGACGCGATCCGATCCGCCCGCTCGTCGAGCTCGCGATAGGTCAGCTGGACGTTGCCGCTGGCCACGGCGACGTTCCCGGGCGTCCGGGCGACTTGCCCCTCGAACAGATCGAGCAGCGTCGCGCCGATCGGCGCAGCCGCCGGTGTCTCGTTGAAGGCGGCGAGCAACGTCTCACGCTCGGCCGGCGGCAGGACCTCCAGGTCGCGCGGGCGCGCAGCGGGCGCCGCGAGCAGCGACTGGATCAGCCTGAGCCAGTGCCCGCCGATCCGCTCCACCTGGGCAGGCGGATAGAGCGACGGATCGTGTGTCACGTGCAGGTGGAGACCGTCGACCTCCCGGGTGAACACCAGGCCGAAGCCGTAGTGCATCTCCTCAACTGCCTCGACCGCCTCCACCTGCCACGACGCCTGTCGCCCGCCGGGTGCCGCATGCCCGAGCGGATAGTTCTCGACGATGAGGATGTGGTCGAAGAGCGAGCCGGGAATCGCACTGGCAGACTGGATCTCCCAGAGCGGCAGCGCCGCGTGCGGCTCGCGAGCAATCGCCGACGCCTGCACACGGCGCGCGACGTCGATCACCCGATCCTCCCCGGCCCACTGGACGCGGACCGGCAGCGTGTTGATGAACAGCCCGACCATCTGTTCGACGCCGGCCAGCACCGCCGGGCGTCCCGACACGGTCGTGCCGAAGACGACGTCGTCGCGGACGCCGTAGCGCCCCAGCAGCACCCCCCAGATCGTCTGCAGCGCGGTCCCGACCGTGACGCCCGCCGCCTGCGCCCACGCCTCGAGCGCCGCCGTCTGCTCGGGCCCGAGCGGCCACGATCGGAGCCGTCGTCGCTCGCTGTCGTGCGAGGCCGGTCGGCCTTCGGGCGCCACCGTGGCCATCAGGTCGTAGCCGGCCAGCGCCGACCGCCAGTAGGCCCGGCCCGCGTTCCGGTCCTGCGCCGCGAGCCACTCCAGGTAGCGCCGATACGGCGGGGCGGCCGGCAGTGCCGGCTCTTCGCCGAGGGCGAGGGCGGCGTAAACCGCTTCCAGTTCCCTCGTCAGGATCGCCGTGCTCCATCCGTCGAGGATGAGGTGGTGGAAGGTCCAGACGACTTCGTGCGTCGCCTCGGCCGTGTGGAACACCGCGACACGCAGCAGGACGTCGCGCGCGAAGTCGAAGCCACGGGCGCGATCGGCAACGCGGAACGCGTCGAGGGCCGCCTGCTGCTCGCCGGCCGGACGGGTGCGCCAGTCCTCGACGCGGAACTCGATCCGCCGGCGTCGCGGAATGACCTGCACCGGCTGATCGACACCCTGCGTCCAGATGGCCGCGCGCAGGTTCGGATGCCGATCCAGCAGCGCCTGCCAGGCGGCCTCGAAGCAGGCGACATCGAGGGCGCCATGCAGGCGGTAGCTCGTCTGCTCGACGTACGCGCCCGTCTCCGGCGCCCACTGGGAGTGGAACAGCAGTCCTTCCTGCAGCGGCGCGAGCGGACAGACATCCTGCACGGCCGCGTGGGGGACGCCGTGCAGTTCGAGCAGCGTGTCGTACGTCGCGAGATCGAGCCCCTGCAGCGTGAGGTCGGCCCGTGTCACTTCCGGCGCACGGCCGGCGCAGTGCGCGGCGATCTCCCGCAGGTACGCCGCATATCCCTGGAGCCATGCGGCCACCCGATCGCGGCGGAAGTGTCCGTCCAGCCAGGTCGCGTTCAGCGTCAGCGCACCGTCGACGACCACCCCGGTGACCGTCAGCGCCGGAGCCCGATGCCCGGGAGGCAACACTTCCGGGCCGGCGCTCTCGGTGCCGAGTGCGAAGGGCGCAGCCGCCCCGGCCCCGTCGAACCACCCGAGATAATTGAAGAGGACCTCGGGCGCGCAGGCGAGGTCCGGGTCGTCCTCGCCGTCGGGCCCGAGGTAGCGAAGGACGCCATACCCGACGCCCTTGCGCGGCACCCGGCGGCGCGCGTCCTTCAGAGAGCGGATCTGCCACGACCAGGCCGCGTCGCCGGTGCGCGCGGCGGGATCGGCCGCCTCGAGCACGATCGGATAGAGGCTGGTGAACCAGCCGACCGTGCGACTCACATCGAGGTCCCCGACCGGCTCGCGACCGTGGCCCTCGAGCGCGACGAGGGTGCGCGAACCGCCGTGCCAGTCCTGAAGCGCCCGCGCGAGGCCCGCCAGCAGCAGATCGTCGGCCTCGGTCCCGTACGCCCGTTGCGCGTCGACCAGCAGGCGGCGCGTCTCGTCCGGCGTGAATCGCACGTGAGCCGTGCCGCCCGGATCGGGATCCGGATCACGCGGCAGCCGCGGCGTCGTCGTCCGGCAGATGCCCTGCCAGTACTTCCGCTCCTGACGCCAGGGGTCGCTCGCGGCGGCCTCGCGCAGCGCCTCGGCCCAGCGGAGGTACGAATCGGTCTTCGCCGGCAGCGCCACGCGGGCGTCCGGGCCCGCCGCAGTCGCCGTCGCCAGGTCCTCCAGCAGGATCCGCCACGAGACGCCGTCGATCACCAGGTGATGCGCCACCAGCACCACCCGATCGCCGTCGGCCAGCCGCGCCACCGCCGCCCGGACCAGCGGGCCGGCCGTCAGATCGAAGCCGCCCTGCAGGTCCGCCGCGGCCGCCGCCAGCGCCGCCGCGCCATCCGGCGCCGCGCGCAGGTCCCAGATCGCGACCGGCACCGGCGCCCCCACGCCGCCCAGCCCCTGCTGCCAGCGGCCCGTCGCATCCCGCCGCACCGTCAGCCGCAGCGCGTCGTGCTGCGTCACGACCGTCTGCAAGGCCGCCTGCAGCCGCGCGACGTCCACCGGGCCGTGCCACCGCAGCACCACCGACTGGTTGAAGTGCGCGTGCGGCGCCGGGCCCGTCAGCAGCCACGCCTGCATCGGCCCCAGCCCCGCCGTCCCCGTGATCACCCCTTGATCCCGGCGCACGGCCGCCGGCAGCGGCGCCGCCGCGGCCGCCTGCCCCGCCAGCGTCGGCGCCGCGAACACCGCCGCCACCGTCAGCCCCAGCCCCGCCGTCCGCGCCCGCGCCACCACCTGCAGCGCCTTGATCGAATCCCCGCCCAGTGCGAAGAACGCGTCCGCGCGCCCCACCGTCGCCACGCCCAGCACGTCCCGCCAGATCGCCGCCAGCGTCGTCTCCGCCCCCGGCCGTGGCGCCTGGGTCGCCGCCCCGCGCGTCAGGCTCGCCCCCTCCAGCGTCCGCAGCGCGCGCCGATCCACCTTCCCGCTCGCCGTCAGCGGCAACGCCGCCACCACCGTGAACCGTGCCGGCACCAGCGCCGCCGGCAGCCGCGCACTCAGCGCCGTCCGCACCGCCTCCAGCGTCGGCGCCGGGGTCTCGCACACCAGGAACGCCGCCAGCTCCGTCCCGCTCGTCCCGACCTCCGCGACGACCGCCGCCTCCCGCACCCCGGCGCACGTCCGCAGCGCCGCTTCCACTTCCTCGGGCTCGACCCGCTGCCCGCGCACCTTCACCTGGCGATCCAGCCGCCCGCCGTACTCCAGCATCCCATCCGGCCGCCAGCGCGCCCGATCGCCCGTGCGATACAGCCGTGCCCCGGGCGGCCCGCTCACCGGATCCGGGATGAACCGCTCCGCCGTCAGCCCGGGCCGGCCGGCGTAGCCACGTGCGAGACCCGCGCCGCCCAGGTGCAGCTCACCCCAGACGCCGACCGGCGCCACGTGGAGCGCTTCGTCGAGCACGTACGCGGTGACGTTGTCGATGGGGCGGCCGATGGGGATCGGACCGGGCACGGCCGGATCGCCGCACGCGGCATACGTCGCGTCGATGCAGGCTTCTGCGGGTCCGTACAGGTTGTAGAGCGCCGCGGACGTCATCGAGACGAAGCGGTCGCGCAGGTCCACCGGCAGCGCCTCGCCGCCCACGAACACGCGTGTGAGGCGGATGGCGCGCGCGAACGCCTCCTCGCGCAGCAGCATGGCGAGCTGCAGCGGCACGAGCTGCAGCGTCGTCACGCCATGCTCGACGAGCGTCCGGGCGAGGCGCGGGGCGTCGCGATGAGCGCCTGGCGGCGCCATCACGAGCCGGCCTCCCGCCACGAGCGGCGCCCAGAACTCCCACACGGACGCGTCGAAGCCGAACGGCGTCTTCTGCAGGACGACGTCCGACCGATCGAGGTGGAAGGCCTCCTGGAACCACTGCATGTGGTTCAGCAGCGCACCGTTGGTGATCTCCGCCCCCTTGGGCTCGCCGGTCGAGCCGGACGTATAGATGATGTAGGCGAGATGCTCCGGTCCGGCCACCGGCGACAGATTGCCGGCGCACTGCTCCCCGAGCCCGGGTGCCGGGCGATCGAACTCGAGGGACGGCACGCCGGCCGCGGCACACCGGCGCCCGAGGGTCGCGGTCGTCAACAGCCACGAGCAGGAGGCGTCGCGCAGCAGGTAGTGGAGCCGCTCGTCCGGCAGATCCGGATCCAGCGGTACGTAGCAGGCGCCGGCTTTCAGCACGGCCAGCAGGCCCGTGACCATGTCGACCGACCGTTCGAGGCAGACGCCGACGCGGCGATCGGGCCCGATCCCATGGCTGCGCAGGAACCAGGCCAGGTGGTTGGCCTCGTCGTTCAGCTCGCCGTAGGTCATCACGCGGTCGTCCGCGACGACGGCCACGGCGGCGTGATCACGGGCGACCTGCGCCTCGATCAGCGCCGGCAGGCCGAGATCGCTCCCGTGGTCACGCTGACTCCGATTGAACCCGGTCACGACCGCGGTCCGCTCGTCCGGTGGGAGGATCGTGAGGTCGCGGACCGGCGCCTCGGGCGCCGCCTGCAGACTCGCGATCGCCTGCAGCCAGCGATCGAACAGCCGCTCGACCTGCGCCACCGGGTAGGCGTCGGGATCGTGACTGATCTGCAGAGAGAGCCCCCCGGACTCCCGCACGACGGCCAGCCCGAGCCGGTAGTGCATCTCCTCGATCGTCTCGACGGACTCGACGGCCCACTGCGCGGCCAGCCCCGCCTCCACGCCGCGACCGAGCGGGTAGTTCTCGACGATCAGCACGTGATCGAACAGCGGGCCGTGCCATCCAGCGGCCGCCTGAATCGCCGACAACGGCGTGTGGGCGTGCTCGTCACCGGCAAGCGCCGCCGCCTGCACGCGCCGCGCGATCTCCGCGAGCCGCTCTTCGTCTTTCCACTGCACGCGGACGGGCAGCGTATTGATGAACAGCCCGACCATCCGCTCCACCCCGGGCAGCGCGGCGGGCCGCCCCGCCACGGTCGTCCCGAACACCACGTCGGTCCGCCCCAGATGACGCCCGAGGAGCACGCCCCACATCGTCTGCAGCGCGGTGCCGAGTGTGATCCCCGAGGCTCTGGCCCACGCCTCGAGCGCCTCGGTCGCCTCCGCGCCCAGCGAGCGGGATCGACTGAGCCTCGTGCCGTTCGACGCAGTGCCATGACCTTCCGTCGGCAGCGACGCCAGAGTCTCGTACCCGTCGAGCGCCTCCTTCCAGTGGGCGGCGTCCGCCGCCGGATTCCTCCCGGCGAGCCAGGCGAGGTACTCGCGGTACGGCGTCACCGCCGGCAGCACGGGCGTCTCACCCGCCACCAGCGCCGCGTAGATCGCCTCCAGTTCCGCGATCAGGTTCGCGCCGCTCCAGCCATCGAGCAGCAGGTGGTGGAAGGTCCAGACGACCTCGTGCACCGTCTCGGCCGTGCGGAAGACGGCGACCCGCAGCAGCACGTCGCGCGCGAAGTCGAAGCCGCGGGCGCGATCGTCGCGGCGGAACGCCTCGAGGGCCGCCTGCTGCTCGCCGGCCGGACGGGCGCGCCAGTCCTCGGCGCGGAACTCGATCCGCCGGTGTCGCGGGATGACCTGCACCGGCCGATCGACACCCTGCATCCAGATGGCCGCGCGCAGATTCGGGTGCCGGTCCAGCACCGCCTGCCAGGCGGCCTCGAAGCAGGCCGGATCCAGCGGACCGTGCAGCCGGTAGCTCGTCTGCTCGACGTACGCGGTCGTGCCTGGCTGCGCCAGGCCGTGGAACAGCAGCCCTTCCTGGAGCGGCGCCATGGGACAGATGTCTTCAACGGCCGCCGCCTCGACGTCGTGGCGATCGAGCAGCGCGTCGAACGTGTCGAGATCGAGACCGCGGAGCGTCAGATCGTCCGGTGTCACCTCGGGCGCGCGGCCGGCGCAGTGCGCGGCGATCTCCCGCAGGCAGTCCCGATAGCGGTCCAGCCATCTCGTGACGTCGCCCCGCGAGAAGGTCCCTTCCAGGCAGGTTGCGCTCAATTCGAGCGTGCCATCGACGAGGAGACCGGTGACGGTGAGGGGTGACGCGCGATGGCCGGCGGGCTGCACGTCCGGCCCCGCGTCCTCGAAGGCGAGCGTGAACGGGGCCTCGGCCATCGCGGTCTCGAACCCGCCAAGGTAGTTGAAGAGGACGTCCGGCTCGCACGCGAGCGCCGGCTCGTCATGTCCGCCAGCCGCGGCGTACCTGAGGATGCCGTAGCCGATCCCCTTGTGCGGCACCTGGCGCAGTGACTCCTTCATGCGCCGGATCTGCCACGACCAGGCGTCGTCGCCGGTCCGCCCGGCCGGATCGGCCGCCTCGAGCACCACCGGATAGAGGCTCGTGAACCAGCCGACCGTGCGGCTCACATCCAGATCGCCGATCGGCTCGCGGCCGTGGCCTTCGAGCGCGATGAGCGTGCGGCCCCCGCCATGCCACTCCTGCAGGGATCTCGCGAGCCCCAGCAACAGGAGATCGTTCGCCTCGGTGCCGTACGCCCGGTGCGCGGCACCAAGCAGCCGCGCGGTGTCCTCCCGGCTCAGCGTGACCCGCACTGTCCCACCGCTTCCGGCGTCAGGGTCGCGTGGCAACGACCTCGTCCCGGCGCGGCAGACGGCTTCCCAGTACGCCCGCTCCGCCTGACGGCCGGCCGATACGCCGTCGGCACGAACGGCGTCGGCCCAGCGCAGATACGAGTCGGTCTTCCCGGGCAGCACGACGGGCGCGTTCGAGACCGCCGTATACGCCGTCGCCAGATCCTCCAGCAGGATCCGCCACGACACGCCGTCGATCACCAGGTGGTGCGCCACCAGCACCACACGGTCCCCGTCCGCCAGCCGCGCCACCGCCGCCCGGAACAGCGGGCCGGCCGTCAGATCGAAGCCGCCCTGCAGCGCCGTCGCCGCCGTTTCCAACGCCGCGGCTCCGTCGGGGGCGTCGCGCAGATCCCAGACGGCGACGGGTGCGGGCGCAGCGACACCGGGCTGCACCTGCTGCCAGCGCCCCGTCGCGTTCTGCGTCACCGTCAGCCGCAGCGCGTCGTGGTGCGTCACCACCGCCTGCAGCGCCGCCTGCAGGCGCGCGACGTCCACCGGGTCGCGCCACCGCAGCACCAGCGACTGGTTGAAGTGCGCATGCGGCGCCGGGCCCGTCAGCAGCCACGCCTGCATCGGGCCCAGCCCTGCCGTCCCCGCGATCGCGCCCTGATCGCGGGGGGCCGCGCCGGTCAGCGGTTCGGCCACGGCCGCCTGTCTCGCGAGCGTCGGCTGCGCGAAGACCGCGGCCACCGTCAGCCCCAGCCCTGCGGTCCGCGCGCGCGCCACCACCTGCAGCGCCTTGATCGAATCCCCGCCCAGCGCGAAGAACTCATCGTCTCGCCCCACCGTCGCCACGCCCAGCACGCCCTGCCAGACCGCCGCCAGTGTCATCTCGGCGCCCGGCCGCGGCGCCTCCACCGCCGGCCCGCGCGTCAGGCGCTCGCCGCCCAGCGTTCGCAGCACCCGCCGGTCCACTTTCCCGCTCGCCGTCAGCGGCAACGCCGCCACCACGGTGAAGTGCGCCGGCACCA
>JAGWRA010000110.1 GCA_028876655.1 Acidobacteriota bacterium
CGTCGTTCCGGGTCTCGGCCCGCCGCGCCGACAAGCGGTTCCCGCTGCCCTCGCCGCAGATCGAGCGCGAGGTGGGCGGGCGCATCAAGTCCGCGCGGGGCTGGCACGTCGACCTGGAGCATCCCGAGCTGACGATACACGTCGAGATGCTGTCCGACGAGGCGTTCTACTACTTCGGCAAGGAGCCGGGCGCCGGCGGCATGCCGGCGGGCGTGAGCGGACGGGTGGCCTGCCTGCTGTCGGGCGGGATCGATTCGCCGGTGGCGGCGTTCCGCATGATGCGACGCGGCTGCTCGGTGCAGCTGGTCCACTTCCACAGCTACCCGATCCTGTCGCGCGCGTCGCAGGAGAAGGTGCGGGAGATCGCCGCCCTCCTCACGCAGTATCAGCTGCGGACGACGCTGCAGCTGGTGGCCTTCGGCGACATCCAGCGGCAGGTCGTCCTCTCGGCGCCGCCGGCGCTGCGCGTCGTGCTCTACCGGCGGCTGATGCTGCGGATCGCCGAGGAACTGGCGCGGCGCGGCCGCGCCCGGGCGCTGGTCACCGGCGAGGTGATCGGGCAGGTGGCGTCGCAGACGCTCGAGAACCTGTCGGTGATTGCCGCCGTGACGACGATGCCCGTGTTCCGGCCCCTCATCGGCATGGACAAGGACGAGATCTCCGCCGAGGCCGAGCGGATCGGCACGTATCCCATCTCCATCATCCCCGACCAGGACTGCTGCCAGCTGTTCACGCCGAAGCACCCCGCCACGAAGGCCCGGTTCCGCGACGTCGAGCACGCCGAGCAGGACCTGCCGATCGCCGAGTTCGTCCGGACCGCCGTCGACTCGGTGGAGACGGTCGGCTATCGCTTCCCGGCTGCCTGACCGCGACTTTCTTTTACACGTCAAAGCCGCTGCGACGCCGGGTGCGGAGTGTATGATGGGCCCGCATTCCGATGAATCCGGCGGCCCGGGCCTTCGGCCCGGCGACGCCTGCAAGCCAAGCAGCAACACCCTGGGTACCAAGGTCCGGAGCGTAAGCGACCCTTCGACGAAGCTCAGGGTCGCCCCGAGCCGAGTCGAGGGGCGACGGCGCATGGGGGTGGGGCCCCATGCGAAACCAAGAAAGGCTTGGGACGTGTTCACACAGGTGCTGGTACCCGGCGGCAGTCTGTTCACGACCGTGCTGTGGGCCCTCGTGCCCCTGGTCGCCCTCCTCTTCCTCCTCGCCGTCCTGCGTCTCAGCGCGTGGCTGACCACGCTGCTCGTCAGCTTCATTGCCGTGCCGCTGGCGGTGCTCGTGTGGGGGGCCCCGGTGCAGGGGACGCTGCACGCCTACCTGTACGGCGGCCTGCAAGGGGTGTGGGCGATCGACTGGATCACCTTCTGGGGCCTCATCATCTTCAACACGCTCGTGTCGACGGGCGATTTCGACCGCTTCAAGCGGTGGATGGTGCACCAGGCGACCGGCGACGTGCGGATCCAGACGATCATGCTCGCCTGGGCGTTCGGCGCGCTGCTCGAGGGGCTGGTCGGCTTCGGCTATCCGTGGGCCGTTGTGGTGCCGATCCTCGTCGGCCTCGGCATCGTCGATCTCGACGCCATCCGGGTCGCGGCGCTCGCCAACAACGCGCCGGTGTCGTACGGCGCGCTCGGGGCGCCGATCCTCGCGCTGGCGGCCGTCACGGGGCTGCCGCTGATGGCGCTCTCGGCCTCGGTCGGCCACATTGTCGCGGTCCTCGCGCTGCTGCCGCCGTGGGTGCTGATCTACCTCGTGACCGACTGGCAGGGCGTGCTCGAGGCCTGGCCCCTCGCCATCGTCGCGTCACTCTCCTACATCGCCGGGCAGTGGCCGGTGGCCACCTATCTCGGACCGTACCTCCCGGACCTCAGCGGCGCGCTCGTCTCGTTCTGGGTGCTGTTCTTCTTCGTGAAGGTGTGGCGGCCGAAGACCATCCGCGGCTTCGGCGGGCGGCCGCTCGAAGCGGCCGCGACGGCCGACGCGGACGCGCCGCAGGCGACGCTGGGCGAGGGGCTGACGATCTGGCTGCCGTACATCGCGCTCATCGCCGTCGTGGTGGCGTGGACCGGCCCGTGGTCGCACCTGCCGGGGATCAGCCTCCTCCAGATGAAGGCGACGGCGATCTCCTCGGTCACGCACCAGCCGATCAATTCCGTGTTCAACTTCACGCCGCTCGGTGGCGGGACGTCGATCCTGGCGGCGTGGCTGGTCATCCTGCTGCTGGTACGGCCGACGGGTGCGATGCTGCGCGAGGTTTTCAGCCGGACGTTCCACCAGATGTGGGGTGCGCTGCTCGTCGGCTTCTTCATCTTCGGCGTGGCGTACGTGTTCGTCTACGCGGGGATGGCGAACTCGCTCGCCTACGGCCTCTCGAAGATCGGACCCTGGTTCGTGCTGCTGGCGCCGATCCTGGGCTGGATTGGCGTGGCGCTCTCGGGCAGCAACACGTCGACCAACGCGATGTTCGGGCCGGTGCAGGCGGTGACCGGTCGGCTGCTGAACCTGCCGATCCTGCTGCTGCCGTCGTTCAACTCGGTCGGCGCCGAGGTCGGCAAGCCGATCGCGCCGCAGACGGCCAGCATCGGCGTGGCGACGACGAAGTACTGCCGCAGCGAGGGGCAGGTGATCCGCCACAACATGGGGTGGACGTTCATCATGCTCGGCTACCTCGTGCTGATCTCGCTGCTGTTCTACCTGGTGTTCCCGAACGTGATGATGCTGTGACGCGGGCCGGGTCCGCTCAGGCGCCGTCCGGTGCCGCGCGCCCGCGGCCGTTCAGGCCGTCGGCCCCGAAGAAGCGGAAGTAGAGGCCGATGTTCACCGTCATGAGGACGGCGTAGAGGACGAAGGGGATCGGGAAGTCTCCCAGCGAGAAGGCGTAGCCGGTGAAGCTGACCGCGCCGGCCGAGGCGGTCAGCCGCGTCACCTGGTTCAGCCCGAGGGCGCGCCCGCGCTCCTCGTGGCTGACGAGCTCGGTGAGCGCCGTCTGCTGCGCCGGCAGGGCCGCCACCCGCAGCGCCGGCGTGAGGACGTAGATGGCCAGCGCGATGGCCAGGCTGTGCCACAGCGGCAGCACGAGGACGAGCGCGGCGCCCAGGCCGCGCGTCACCGCAATCGACCGGACGAACCCCCAGCGGCGCTCGAGCACCGGTGCCGCGAAGAGCGCCACCGAGGCCAGCAGCCCCCCGATGAAGGCGTAGGTGGCCATCCGCGCTTCCGGCAGGTGATAGACCAGGACGAAGAACGGGATGAGGAACGGCATCAGCAGCCCCTGCGAGAAGCCGTTCAGGGCGCCAGTCACGGAGAACTTCCCGATGACCCTCAGGCTGGGCAGCCGGCCCAGGTGGCCGCGCGTCTCGTGGACCCGCAGCGGCCACAGGCAGAGGATCCCGGCGGCGGAAATCAGGGCGGCCGCGCCGAAGGCCGCGTGGACGCTCATCGTGCGGGCGAGCAGCGCCCCGCCGGCCGCGAGCACGCCGCCGAGGAAGGCGAACACCGAGAAGAAGAAGGTCCGCCGTTCGGCTGTGGCGAGCGAGGCGACCACGGTGCTCTGGATCGGCTGCGCCGCCCCGCCGACACCGCCGCCCATCAGCGATCCCGTGGCCGAGTAGCCCCCCACCGTGGCGGCGACGAACAGCCAGGGGAGCGTGTGCTGGCTCCAGGCGATGGCGGCACTGATCGGCAGCATGGCTCCGACCAGCAGCAGCGTCCGCTTCTGGCCCCAGAGGTCGGCCAGGAAGCCGACGAGCAGCCCGAGGGCGGCTGTGGCGATCGCCGCGGCCGTGTAGAGGAGCCCGAGCTGCCAGGCCGAATAACCGGCCTGCTGGAGGACGAGATAGGGAAAGGCGATCGTGATGAGCCCGGCCGCGACGCTCCGCGAGCCGCGGAACAGCGCGAGCCAGAAGAGGTGGATGCCCCGCGTGACTGGCAGATCTGGCGGTGGTTGGCTGGATGGGGACGGACGGCTCATCGCGACGTTCTGACTTCAGCTTACCCCGCAATCGACGTGCGAGGGAAACCGTGGCGCCGAGCTGGGTCGTCGCGCTTCGGGGCCGGTCGTGTGCCCGAACGACGGACGACACAAACAGGGTAGCTGGACCGTCCACGGGACCGGATCAAGCGCACGACCCCGACGATCCGCTTCAATGGGGCCGCGGCTGATCAGCCGCGGAATCCAGTACTACCGCATCGTCAACGTGCGCAACTTGATGGCTTCAATGGGGCCGCGGCTGATCAGCCGCGGAATCGCGCCCGCGCAGCCGACAGCGAGGAGCAACAGCCCCAGGCTTCAATGGGGCCGCGGCTGATC
>JAGWRA010000111.1 GCA_028876655.1 Acidobacteriota bacterium
GTAGGCCGACCCCAGCACGCAGGCTCCGGCGAACGCCACGATGAACCACGGGCTGCGCGCCTCGAGCGCGTACGTCACCAGCATCGCCGTCACGGCGCACAACCCGAAAATCGTCAGTCCGTCCAACGAAGCCCCCTCCGGCCTCCACGTCTTCCGCACCGCTTCACGTCGTCAACGTCCCCACCGCCTCCCCCAGCCGCGCGATCGCCTCGTCCAGCTGATCGTCGGTGAGATACGGCGCCGGCCCCAGCCGGAGGACGTCGCCGCGCGCGTCGGCAAGGACGCCGCGGGTGCGGACGAGGCGACAGATCTCTGCCGCCTGCGGCGCGCGGATCGCGAGGAAGCCGGCGCGCTGGTCGGGCGGCACCGGCTCCACGTGTGCGACGGCCGGATCGACGCCGAGCTGCTCGAACCGCTCGTGCAGTCGGCCGACCTGATGGCGGGACACCTCCCGCAACAGGCCGGGTGTCAGTCCGCGCGCCTGATGGAAGGCGAACACCGCCCCGGCGCGGTAGTGGGCCGTCGGATCGTAGGTGGCGCCCGCAAAGCGTGCAGCGCCCGTGCCGTAATCGACGGCGGCGCGCGGCCCCGTCCGATCCAGCGCCGCGAACTCGGCGAACCAGCCGGTGATCACCGGACGCAGCGTGCATCCCGGCGGCACGCGCAGGAAACAGTTCCCCTCTCCCAGCTGACAGTACTTGTAGCCGCCGCCCGTGATGAACGCCGACTCGAGTCCCATCAGCGTCACGTCGAACGGCACGACGTTCAGGTGATGGTAGGCGTCGATCAGGCAGACCGCGCCGTGGTGCAGGCAGGCGCCGGCGACGATGCCGAGCCGCGGGACGATGGACGCCGTGTCGAACTGGACCGACGACACGAGGCAGCCGGCGGTCCGGTCGTCGATCGCCGCCGCCAGCCGGCTGGCCAGCGTGTCGACCGGCCGCCCGGCGACCCGCACCACCTCGACACCGGCCTCGGCGAGCCGATCGAGCTGGCGCCGGATGGTGTGGAACTCGGCATCGGTCGTCAACAGGCGGGGCCGCTCGGCGAGCGGCAGCGCGGACAGGAGGCGGACGACGAGTTCGTGCGTGTTCTGGCCCAGCGCGATCTCGGCCTTCGGCTCGCCCAGCAGGCGGCGCCAGCCGGCACGGACGCGCTCGGCCTCTTCCTCCGCGCGCCCCCACTTCTCGTCGACGAGCGCGGCGGCGTCGAGCCAGGCCTGCTCCTGCGCCGCCAGTCCGGCGTCGGGCCACGCCTGATGCGAATGGCCGGTCAGCAGCAGCCGCTCGGCAACCCGGAAGCGGGAGTACTCGGGGGCGAGGGCGTTCGGGCTCCGGTAGAGGGCGGCGGCCGTGAGCGGCGGCGCAGGCATCACCGCGTCAGAGCTGCGCCCGGATGGCCCAGAGGTCGGGGAACACGGGCTGGTTCAGGGTATGCCCGAGGTAGGCGGCGCCGGCGGATCCGCCGGTGCCGCTCCTGGTGCCGATCGTCCGCTGCACCATCTTCATGTGGCGGTACCGCCACTCCTGCACCCCCTCGTCGAGATCGACGAGGCGCTCGCACAGCTCGGCGTTCTTCGAGTCGTGGCGGTACAGCTCGATGAGGACGGCCTGCAGGGCCGGCGACGGCGCGATCGGGGACCGGACGTCCCGTCCGAGGTCACCCGGCGGGACGCCGTACCCTTCGCGCCACAGGTATTGGAGGAAGGCGTCCCAGAGTGATGGGGCCGCGAAGCGCGCCTCGAGGGCGGTCCGGGCGCGGGTCCCCTCGGGGAAGCGGTGCATGGCCGCCTCGCTCTTGAGGCCGAGCATGAACTCCAGCTGGCGGAACTGGTCCGACTGGAAGCCACTCGCCTGATCGAGCCGCTCGCGGAACGACAGGAACTCGAGCGGGGTCATCGTCTCGAGGATGTCGAGCTGCGCGACGAGCACCTTGAGGACCGTCAGGATCCGCTTGAAGGTGTGCTGCACGCGGTGCGACTCGTCGATCGACAGCAGGTGCACGGCGCGGTCCATCTCGTGCAGCAGTTCCTTGAACCACAGCTCGTAGACCTGATGGATCACGATGAACAGCAGCTCGTCGTGTTCGGGCCCCGCCGAGAGCGGCTGCTGCAGCGAGAGGAGCTCGTCGATCCGGAGGTAGCGGCCGTAGGTGAGCGCGGCGCGGGCGTCGGCGTCCGGAGATGGCGTGGGAGACATCCGCCCGCCTCAGTGCTGCGACGCCTGGCCGGCGAGGAAGCCCCTGATCTGACTGACCGCCGCGTTCACCTTCATGTCGAACTGGATCTTGCCGAGGGCCTTCGACGAGCCCCGCGCATCGCCGGTGATGCCGTTGTTGACCGTGTGCACCGGCTTCTCGCCGGGCTTCGGCACCGGGTCGCCCACCGCGATCTTGTCGACGCGGACCCACTGCGCCTCGTCGAGGTACATCATCTCCGACGTGTCGGAGATCCCGGCGTGCGTGCTCACGGGCAGATGGTGCGCGATCAGGTACTGGTTGAACTCGTCGTTCGCCTTCGCATAGACGTCGCCGCAGAAGTAGACGTGCACCCCCTGCGGGCCGTACTGCGCGTCCTTCTTCTTCGCCACCTCGGCCAGTTCCTTCTGTCCGCCGCCGTGGTCGCCCATCAGGATGATGTTCTTGAAACCGTTCTTCACCATGCTGTCGACGACTTCCTCGTTCACGGCGATGAACGTCTCGGGCGTCACGCTGATGCCGCCCGGATGCTCCTCGGTCACGCCGGTGATCGAGAACGGCATCGTCGGCGCCACGAGCGCGTTCCCCAGCTTCTCGGCGATCGCCCTGGCCGTGGCCTCGCCCATCAGCGTGTGGCCGCCCAGCACGCACTGCGGGCCGCGCTGCTCGGTGCCGCCGTTGTAGACGAGCACGGTCGTCTTGCCGTCCTCGTGGATCGCGTCGTAGATCTCCGGCCAGGTCATGTAGTTGATCTGCACCAGGCGGCGGGCGTTGGCTGCCGTGGTCTGGCGGGCCGGGGCCGCCTGGGCGACGCCGGCCGCCGCGACGAACACCAGCGTGCACAGCAGCGAGGTCCTGCGAAGCATGAATGAGCTCCTTGTGTGAAAGGCGCTCCGAAGAATCGCATGCCGCCTCGACCTCGTCAATAGGCGATCCCGGCGTCAGGTGCAGCACCGCCACCCGCACGGCAGGGCGGAGGCCCCCCTCCGCCCTGCCGTCCCCGGGCGCCGTCCCAGCGGCGCTCGGACCCCGTCGATCTCGACGCGCCCTCAGAAGCTCAGCGCCAGACCACCATAGCCCCGCCAGAACCCCAGTCCGCCACTCTTGCGCACCTTGAAGTAGCGCAGGTCCCCACGAATCGCGACGTGCGGCGTGAGCATGAACCGCGCACCGCCGCCGGCGTCGATGCCGAAGTCGTCCGACGTGATGTTCGTCAGCAGGCCCGCCGTGCTCAGTTCGGTGTGCTGGCGGATCAGCCCCATCCCCGCCGTCACGTAGGGGCGCACCGGGCCGGCAGGCGCGGCCACGAACAGGTTGCCCATCAGCGTGATGACGTGACTGGCCGACACGTTGCCGCCGCTGCCGAAGAAGTCCGGCGTGTAGCCGAATTCTCCTTCCACGCCGATCAGGCCGCCGCCGCCAATCGCCACGCCCCAGCTCGGCTGGCTCGACGGCGCATTGCCGCCGAACGTCGCTCCCAGGAACGGCGTGACGAAGGTGTCGGCACGCGCCGGTCCCGCCGCCAGCAGACCGAGCGCACCGGCGACGATCAGGATGCGAATCGCATGTGTACGCATGACACTCCTCCTCTCCAGATGAATCCGCACGTCGATGATTCGAGGTGTCCCTGGAGACGAGGGCAACGACCGTGCCGGACGCCGGCGACCGCAGCGAACCGGTCAGAGCGCCTGTTTGCCGCCTCTTGTGCCGCACGACTCCGCGGCGACCCGATCCGGGCGGCATGACGGGATGACATCAGCGCGCAACTCTTACATCCCGGCTTGCTCCCGTCCGGCGGTCCGCGGTATCTATAGCCACCGTTCCGGAGGCCTCACGATGTCTCACGCCCGAACCCGTCGTACGCGCCTGCTCGTCCGGCTTGGCAGCGCGCTGGCACTCACCTGTCTCCTCCCCGCCGTGCCGCTGCACGCACAACGGATCGACCCCGCGCTGTACGGGGCCATGCGATGGCGGCTGATCGGGCCGTTCCGCGGCGGCCGGACGGTGGCGGCGAGCGGCGTCCCCCAGCAGCCCAACGTCTTCTACGTTGCCGCCAACAACGGCGGCGTCTGGAAGACGACGGACGCCGGACGGACGTGGGCCCCCATCTTCGACGGGCAGGACACCGGCTCGATCGGCGCGCTGGCCGTGGCGCCATCGAATCCGGACATCATCTATGTCGGCAGCGGTGAAGGACTGCAGCGCCCGGACCTCTCCGTCGGCGACGGCATGTACAAATCGACCGACGGCGGCCGGACGTGGCAGCACCTCGGCCTGCGCCAGGGGCAGCAGATCTCCGCCATCGTCGTCGATCCCCGCAATCCGGACCGGCTGTTCGTCGCGGTCCTCGGCCATCCCTACGGACCGAATCCGGAGCGGGGTGTGTTCCGATCGACCGACGGCGGGACGACCTGGCAGCGAGTCCTCTACAAGGACGAGAACACCGGCGCCGTCGACCTGGCGCTCGATCCGTCCAATCCGATGCACGTCTACGCCGTTCTCTGGGCCGCACGCCAGGGACCGTGGGAGTACGACAACGCCTACCGGGGTCCGGGGAGCGGCCTGTTCGAATCGACCGATGGAGGCGACACGTGGCACCCGTTGACCGACGGGCTCCCCTCCTTCCAGGACGGCCTGGGCCGGATCGGCATCGGCATCGCGCCGAGCGCGCCGCAGCGGATGTTTGCGCTCGTGCAGGCCTCGCGCGCGGCCGGCGGCCTGTACCGGTCGGACGATGCCGGCCGGCACTGGTCGAAGGTGAATGCCGAGGTCCGCATCTGGGGCCGTGGCGACGACTTCGCCTGCGTGCGCGTCGACCCGAAGAACCCGGACGTGGTGTACGTGGCCAACACGTCGACCTACCGGTCCACCGACGGCGGCCGGACGTTCACCGCGATCAAGGGCGCGCCGGGCGGCGACGACTACCACACGATCTGGATCAGCCCCGACCACCCCGACACCATCCTGCTCGCCGCCGATCAGGGCGCGACCCTCAGCGTGAACGGCGGGCGCACCTGGAGCAGCTGGTACAACCAGCCGACCGCGCAGCTCTACCACGTGACGGCCGACAACGGGTTCCCCTACCGCGTGTACGGCGGCCAGCAGGAGAGCGGATCGGCCGGCGTGTCGAGCCGGGGGAACGACGGCGCCATCACCGACCGCGACTGGCATCCGGTGGGAGTCGAGGAGTACGGCTATGCCGCGCCCGATCCCCTGCATCCGGGCATCGTCTATGGCGGCAAGGTGACGCGCTACGACGCGACGACGGGGCAGGTGCAGGAGGTCGGCCCGGTGGTGCTGCGCAACGGCGAGTACCGCTTCGATCGGACCGCCCCCCTCATCTTCTCCCCGGTCGATCCGCACATCCTCTATTTCGCCGCCCAGGTCCTCTTCAAGACGACCGACGGGGGCCACCGCTGGCAGGTGATCAGCCCGGACCTGACGCGCCCGGACCCGGGCGTGCCGCCCAGCCTCGGCGTCTATCGCGCCGACGCCGCCCGCGGGGACCATCGCGGCGTCATCTATGCGATCGCGCCGTCCCCGAGGGACGTGAACCTGATCTGGGTCGGCACCGACGACGGGCTGATCCAGGTCACGCACGACGGCGGGCAGCACTGGGAGAACGTGACGCCGCCGGCCCTCACTCCGTGGAGCAAGGTGACGCAGCTCGATGCGTCGCACTTCGATGCGCAGACGGTCTACGCCTCCGTCTCCCGCTTCCGGCTCGACGATCTCCACCCCTATATCTACCGGACGCACGACGGCGGCCGCACCTGGCAGGCGATCACCACCGGCCTCCCCGCCGACGGGCCGGTGAACGTGGTCCGCGAGGATCCGGTGCGCCGCGGCCTGCTGTACGCCGGCACCGAGCGCGGCGTCTACGTCTCGTTCGACGATGGCGGGCACTGGCAGTCCCTGCAACTCAACCTGCCGGTCACGTCGATGCGCGACCTCGCCGTCCACGGCGACGATCTCATCGTCGCGACCCACGGCCGGTCGTTCTGGATCCTGGACGACGTCACGCCGCTCCGGCAGGTCACGCCGGCGGTGGCGGCCTCGCCGGCGCACCTGTTCCAGCCCGCGCCGGCCTGGCGCATCCGGCGCGACACCTACACCGACACGCCCCTGCCGCCGGAGGAACCGGTCGGACAGAATCCTCCGGATGGCGCCGTCCTCGATTACTACCTGAAGGCTGATGCCACCGGGCCGGTGACCCTCGAGATCCAGGACGCGGCGGGTCACCTCGTGCGCCGGTTCTCGAGCACCGATCGGCCGGCGCCAACCGACGCGGAGCTGAACGTGCCGACCTACTGGATCCGTCCGCCGCAGATCCTCTCGGCCCGGGCCGGCATGCACCGCTTCGTCTGGGACCTCCACGGTCCGGCTCCCGACGTGCTGCGCCACGAGTACCCGATCTCGGCGATTCCGCACGACACGCCGCTCGAGCCGCTCGGGCCGGCCGTCCTCCCGGGCCGCTACACGGTCACGCTGACTGCCGACGCGCAGCGCTGGACGGCGCCGCTGGTGGTGAAGATGGACCCGCGCGTCCCGGCCGGGCCTGCCGACCTGCAGCGGCAGTTCGCGCTCGCCACGCGGATCGCCCAGGCGCTGCACGACGACTACACGGCACTCGAGCAGGTGCGGCGTGTCGCCACGCAGCTCGCCGCGCTGGCGCGGCGGCCCGGCGCTCCGGCCGAAGCCATCGCCAGGCTGCAGCCGGCAGTCGCCGCGCTCGAGGGCCAGGGGAACAACGGGCCCGAGGCGAATGGCGACGACCTCCGGCGGATCAACGGGCAGCTGGAAGCGGTGTACGGGGTGGTCGAGAGTGCCGACGCCCTCCCGACCACCCAGGCGGAAGCGGCGGCGGCCCGGCTGGAGCTGACCCTCCGCAAGGCCCTCGATCGCTGGGCCGGCTTGAAAGCCCGCGACATCGCCGCGTTGAACGCGACACTGCGGCAGGCCGGCCTGCCCGCGGTCGAGCCCTGAGGCCCCGCCCGCACCACTCCCGCTCAGCTTGCAATCGACGCGAGCGAAGCGCACAGTGAAACGCGAAGGAGGCCAGTCATGACTCATCAGGAACTCGACCGCGCCGGCACCGATGCGGTCTACGAGCTCGATCTCGACTTCCACCTGGACTCGGTGCAGGAGGACGGTCGCGTCGTCCACTACAACTACTCGAACCGGCACGCGCAGGCCGGCGAGCGGCATTTCGAGGTCGACGTCAATCTCGACGCCGTCGGCGAATCACCCCGCGCCGTGAAGATGTACCTGCGCCACGAGCTCGAGTTCGCCGGGCACCATCCGCAACACCACTGATCGGCCGATTCGGGGACCGGCGGCGGCCGGCCCGCGCGGGCCGTGCCTTCAGCTCGTCGCCGACGGCACGCGCACCTCCAGCGGCGCGGAGAGCGTCATCCGCAGCGGCGTGCCTGCCGGCACGACGACTTCCCTGCCGCGCGTCGACAGCACGTAGGCCGTGCCCGCCCCGCCCCCGACTGCACCGCCAATCAGCGCCCCCTTCCCGCCGCCGGCGATCGCCCCAATCAGGCTGCCGGCCGCCGCGGGAATCCCGATCGACAGCGCATCCTTCTTGTTCGTCGCGGGCGCCTCGCGCCCGATCGTCCCCGTGTGGATCGCGTACCGCGCGGGGCCGATCTGGAGCGTGTCGAAGCGGAAGTCCACCGACGCGCGTCCCTTCACGCGGCCGGCCTCACGCACGTCGATGACGCGGCCGATCACCGCGGCGCCAGCCGGGATGATCTCGCGGCCATCGACCCTGACCGGACGATCGACCGACGCGCGCACCGGATCGCCGACCTGGCTGACGACAGAGCCGACGCGCGTGTCGAGCCTGAGATGCAGCACGGTTCCCGCGGCCACCTCCACCGGCCGCGGCGCCGGCGGCGCGGAAGCGGTCTGAGGGGCTGCCGGAGCCGGGTCGCCCTGCGCGGCAGCGGTGGCGGGCGCATGCTGACAGGCGGCTGCGGCCAGCAGCAGCGGGGCGAGCCATTCGAGTCGGAGACGCATACAGCTCAGCTCCTTCCTGCCGGCCAGGTTGTCCGGGAGCGATCCGGCGGCCGGCGCAGCCGGCGTCAGTGCAATGCCAGCGCCAGCACGGCACGAGTATGCTGTAACACGTTAAATATCAATGTGTTAGCAGCTACAGTGGCGCCCTGGAGCTGGCCGGGCGCGGCCCTGAAATCTGGTAAGTCCTACACGATCGAGGGACAGAAGGGGACGCCCTGGCCGTCTCCGCATTCAAGTCCCGGCGGATTCTGCCGCTTCCTTCAGTGATGTACGTGCGCCAGGCCGTCCGGGAGAGCGTGGGTGACGAAGGACGTCAGGCTCCGCCGGGGGCAGCTGCGCCCGCGCCGCAGACGTTCGTCGCCCGACAGCCGATCTTCGACGAGCAGGATCAGGTCTTCGCCTACGAGCTGCTGTTCCGCTCGGGCCTCGAGAACTACTTCAACGACGTCGACACGACGCACGACCTGGCGACGTCACACGTCATCTCGGAAGGGGCCTTCCTCGGCCTCGACACGCTGACTCAGGGCAAGCTGGCGTTCGTGAACTTCTCGCGCGCCCCGCTGGTCAACGACCTCGCGTTCGTGCTGCCGCGCGACCGGGTGGTCATCGAGGTGCTCGAGACGGTCGAAGTCGACCAGCACGTCGTCGCCGCCGTCGAGCGCCTGAAGGCGGCCGGCTACCGGATTGCCCTCGACGACTTCCCGCACGACGCCACAAACCACCCGCTCCTGCCCCTCGCCGACTTCGTCAAGGTCGACTTCCTCGCGACCCCGGCGGAGCACCGGCGCGGGCTGTCCGAGCGGTTCCTGGCGCGCGGCATCCACATGCTGGCCGAGAAGGTCGAGACGCGCGAGGCGAAGACCGAGGCCCTCGAGGCGGGATACCGGTTCTTCCAGGGCTACTTCTTCAGCCGCCCCGTCATCGTCGCGGCGCGCAACGTCCCGGCGTTCCGGATGAACTACCTGCGGCTGCTGCAGGAGATCACCGATCCCGACGTCACCGCAGAACGGCTCGAGGCGATCGTCAAGCAGGACCTCTCGATCACCTACCGGCTGCTGCGCCACGTCAACTCCGCGGCCTTCGGCTTCGTGACGGAGATCAAGTCGCTGCGGCACGCCCTGGCGCTGCTCGGGCTGAACGAGATCCGGCGATGGGCGTCGGTCTGGGCGATGGCCGACCTCAGCCGCGACACGCCCGGTGAACTCGTCGTGGAGTCCGCTCTCCGCGGCCGGTTCTGCGAGCTGCTCGCGGCAGAGACGCCCTTGAAGAAGCGTGCGCCCGAGTTCTTCCTGATGGGCCTGTTCTCGCACCTCGATGCCATCATGAGCCGGCCGCTCGACGAGATCCTCTCGTCGCTGCCGGTGCCCCACGAGGTCCGCGAGGCCCTGCTCGGTCAATCCAACCCCCTGCGGCTCGTGCTCGACACGGTCATCGCCTACGAGGCGGCCGACTGGGAGCGCTGTGCGGCCTGCGCGGCGGCCGCCGGCCTGTCTGAAGACGAGATGCCCGAGCGCTACCTCGACGCGGCCGAATGGACGAGCCACATCTTCACACCCGGCCTCCGCCACCAGACGGGTCCGATCGACTGAACCGCCCGCCCCTCGAGCACGACTCGGCCGTTCCACAAAGCTCGACCGTGAGAATTCCGGCCGGTTTCATGCGGCTGCGCTTGACAGCGCACGCCTGCCCACTTACGATGCAGGGCGCTTCGGCGGCGCGTCGTGCGCCACACGGCATCAGTCCAGGAGTCCCCATGTATCCCCACGCCCGTATCGACGGACTCGAGGTCACCGAGCGCGAGTCCGGTCTCCACGTGTACGACCGGACCCGCGAAGAGGTCTATCACCTCCACCCGTTGACGGCCTTCGTCTGGAAGCAGGCCGACGGCCGCACCAGCGTGGCCGATCTGGCGGCCCGCGCCGCCGAGGATCTCGGCACCCCCGTGGACGAGGCGATGATCTGGTCGGCCCTCGACAAGCTGTCGGAAGCGGGGCTCCTGCGGGCGAGACTCGCCCCGCCGTCGGCCCCCAAACAGGTCAACCGCCGCGCGCTGATGCGCCGCGTGGCCGTGGGCAGCGTCGCAGCCGCCGCGCTCGGCTTCCTCGGCGACCGCCGGGCCGAGGCCGCCCCGCACGGGAACGACAACGACTCGAAGGAAGACGTCGACAAGAAGCTGCACGAGTTGGAGCAGGACGTCGAGCAGGCGAAGAAGGCCCACGAGGAGGCCGAAGCCAAGCGACGCCAGGCCGCCCAGGAGCAGCGGGTCAAGCACGAGGACAACCGCCGCCATCCGGGCGGGACGCCGATCGCGCTCAGCGCCGACTGGTACAGCGCCGGTGCGCCGTACCAGTTCGCCGCGTTCCGGCGCACCGCCGATACGGTGGTCATCACCGGTCTGGTCCGGCCCGTCCCCAATGCCGGTTCCCTCATCGGCACCCTGCCGCCCCACGTCCGGCCGGCCGGCACGGTGATCTACCTGCAGTACGCCCAGTTCGGCGGCACGGACCAGACGCTGCGCGTGGACGTCCAGGCCGATGGCCAGATCGTCCTCGGCAACGGCACGCCAGACCCGTCAGGCTGGCTCAGCCTGAGCGGCATCGTCTTCGTGCCGTACCAGGGGCACAACCCGAACCCGCTCAACGACGGCGACGGCGACACCGACGACGGCCCGACGCAGGAGCAGCAGTCGAAGATCACCCAGGAGCAGACCGACAAGGAACAGGCGTCCAAGGAACAGCAGCAGAAGCAGGCCGCCGAGCAGCAGGAGAAGGCAAAGGAACAGGACGCCAAACAGCAGGCCGAGCAGCAGCAGAAGGCGCAGGAACAGGCCACCAAACAGCAGGCCGAGCAGCAGCAGAAGCAGCAGGAGCAGGCAGCGAAGCAGAGCGTCGAGCAGCAGCAGAAGCAGGCCGCCGAGCAGCAGCAGAAGCAGGCCGCCGAACAGCAGCAGAAGCAGGCCGCTGAACAGCAGCAGAAGCAGGCCGCTGAACAGCAGCAGAAGCAGGCCGCCGAGCAGAGCGCCAAGGAAGTGACGACGAAGCACCAGGAGGAGAGCGCCAAGGAGGCGCAGGCGAAGCAGCAGGCCGCCGAGCAGCAGCAGAAACGGCAGGCCGAGCAGGCCGCCAAGGGCGGCTTCTGATCGCGACGTCAGTCAGACCCCGGGGCCGGCGCGGCGACGCGCCGGTCCCGGCCGTTATCCGGAGCCTGTAGCCAGCAGCCCGTAGCCGGGTCAATCCCTCCCCGTCAGCTTCGCCGATTTCGCCATCAGGTGCTCGACCATCATCCCCGCGATGTCGGTCCCGATCGCTTCCTGCGCCGTCGCGAAATAACAGGGAAAGTTGGATTCGAGCAGGTAGAGCCGGCCGCTCGGGTGCTGCAGGACGTCCACGCCGCCGAATTCGTAGCGGAGCGCCCGGACCGCGCCGACGGCCAGATCCGCCATGCCCGGCGGCACCGGCGCGGTGTAGTCGTCGCGGTTCTCACCGGCATACGTGCGGAAGTCGTCGGCTTCCTGAGTATTCCGATAGGCCGACGCCACCCGGTCGCCGACCACCGTCAGCCGCCAGTGGACCGCCTCGTCCACGTAGGCCATCAACTGCGGGGTCTTCCCCTCCGCCGTAGCGAAGTCCATCACCGAATAGAGCGCCGGCAGTGAATCGACGCGGATCACGCCGATGCCGCGCGAGTAGCCCAGCATCTTCACGACCACGGGGAAGCCGCCGAGTCGATCCACGTAGCCGCTGAGCAGCTGCCGATCGGGCGTCGGACAGAAGAACGTCAGCGGAATGTCCAGGCCCGCGCGCTGGAACAACAGCGACGCCGCCATCGGGCTGAAGTAGATCCCTTCCGGATCGGCGTAGAAGGTCGAGACACCGTCCGCGTACAGGAACTGCTCCACGCGGATGGCCGTAATCGAGATCGCCGGGCGGTACAGCAGGTCTCCCGGCTGCAGCTGCCGCTCGTCACGATAATCGAACAGCGGCGCGTGGATCTCGACGTACTCGACGCCGCGCGAGGCGCACGCCTCTCTCAGCAGCCGCGTCGTCGACTCCGGCACGCCGTCGTTCACACAGTGGAACGCCACGTCACTCCCCCTCCGCCTTCGCCAGTCCCGCCGGCACCCGGACGGCCGCGTACTCGATCGGCTTGTAGATGAACTCGGTCAGCGTCGCCTTCTCCCCTTGCGTCACCGGCGTCGACTCGTGCCAGGCCGAGGGATCTTCCAGGCCGTTCGGATAGTGGTTGAACCAGACGACCAGCCGCCCCTTGCGCGGACGGACGGCCACCGGCTTCGGCACCGCGCGCGGAAAGGTCGTCTCGCCGCCGGCCGCCGTGTCGTTCAGGTACAGCAGCGCCGTCGCGACCAGGTACCGGTCGTCGATCCGGTAGCAGTCGAGGTGCGGCGGGTGCGACTCGCCCACCGCGTAGCGCCGGAAGCGCAGGGTCTGCCCGAAGTCGTTGGTCATCCCCACCGTCGCATGCAGGCGCGCCACGTACGCTTCGAGGCAGGGATCGCCGGGCACCGGCATCTCGAACGAGAAGCCGGTCGTGTCGTGCTTCATCGAGACCCCGCGCCGGCTGAGGTCGTCGCGATCGCTGGCGACCGCCAGCATGTGCGCGATCTCGTCATCGCTCGCGAAGGCGTCGGCCACGTACAACCGCGGGGTCCGGCTCAGTTGCCTCAGCGCCACATCACTCATGCTCGACTCCCTTACCTGCGTCGCCCCTCCGGACGCCGTGCGCTCGCCTCGCACCACCGATGCGACGCCAGCGTCGGCCACGATCGCGTGGAGGACAATTCTGTCCGATTTCAGCGGTAGACGGCCGCGAAACCGGCTGGCGGGAGCGGTAGAGCACGTCCCCCGCGACGAGCCGTCTCGACATGGCTGTCTGGCTATACAGTGGCTCAGCCAAATGTGTTGATTTATCCGAACGGCTGCGACACCGGACAGATGACACGCAACTGACTCGTATTCAATCAGATGTCCTCACACGCCACGCACCGGCCGCGCAGGCACGCCGCTTGCTCTAACGACCCGCAGCATGATGACTCGCGTCTGCCGCCGCACCCGCCGCCTCACGCCACCCGATCAGGTCGGCGTACTCGCGGCGATCGTCTTCCTGCTCGTCGTCGCCGCCGGCGCCGCTGCAGGGTTCCTCGACCTCCTCAGCCTGCCGCCGGCCACCGGTCTCGCCTGCGCCGTAATCGTCGTCGCCGCCGCGCTGGGGCTCGGCGTGCCGGCAGCCACCTGGCCAGCGCCGCCTGACGGCGCGGCCCACCAGATACCCGCGCGGGGCTTCGGCGGCATTGCCCCTCCTCCACATCCTCAATCCGTCGGGGCCCTGCGCGGGTGTGCACCGCCGGGCGGGCCGGTCTCCGGCCCGCCCACCGTCACGCCGGCGGCCGCCTCGAGCGGCCGCACCAGCGCCGCGAAGTCAGAGTCCGCCAGCCCCATGGCCTCGGCCCGCCCGCACAGCCGGTCGGCGGCGCGCGTCAGTGACAATTCAACCCCGTACTGCTCGCCGAGCGCCTCGACCAGCGTGAGGTCCTTGCGCAGCAGCCGGACCGGCGCCGCGTCGTCGAAGGCGCGAGCCAGGATCCGCGGGCCCGAACGCTCGAGCACGCGCGACTGCCCGAAACTCGACGAGAGGACCTCGAGCAGACGGACGGGATCGGCCCCCGCCGCAGTACCGAGCACCAGCGCTTCGGCCGCGCTCGCTGCGTGGATGGCCGTCAGGGCCTGATTCACCAGCTTCGCCACCGAGCCCGACCCGATCGGCCCCATATGGCGGATGGTCCGGCCGAAGGCGCGCAGTACCGGCTCGACGCGCGCGAGTTCCAGCGGGTCGCCACCCGCCATGATCGTGAGGGTCCCCTCGCGAGCTCCTTCCGGCCCGCCGCTCACCGGGGCATCGAGCACGGCAATGCCCCGCTCCGCCCCGGCCGCCGCGATGGCCCGCACGAGCGGCGGACCCACAGTACTGAGCTCGACGAACGTCTGTCCCGCGCGCCCGGCGCCGACGAGCCCGCCAGCACCGAGGTACACCTGTTCGCTCGCGTCCAGCGTCGGCAGGCACGTCAGCACGACCTCCGCGCGGGCTGCGACACCGGCCGTCGAGCCGCCATCCGTGGCGCCCGCGGCGACCAACGCATCGACCGCCGCGCGGCTGCGGTTGTGCACGGTCAGCGCGAACCCCGCGTCGAGCACCCGTTCCGCCATCGGCCGCCCCATCCGTCCGAGCCCGATCAATCCGACCGTCACGCGTGCCGCCATGATGTCCCTCTCGCCGAAGCACTATATCGCGTCACGCGCGCCGCGGCCGACGGCACGGCCGGGGTTTGACCCCCTTCCGAAGCTCGACTACACTCCGGCAACCCTGCCCCTGAAGGAGGATCCCGTGAAGAGCTTCCGCACCCTGGCGCTCGCAGCCACCCTGGCCGCGCTGCCGGCGCTGCTGATCGCCCAGGCGGCGCCGCGCCCGGCGGCGTCCATCACGCTGCTGACGAGCCGCCTCATCGATGGCCGCGGTCAGGTCAGCACGAACGCCCGGGTGGTCATCGACGGGTCGCGCATCGCCGCGGTCACGGCCGGCCCGCCTGCGGGTGGCCTCGTCTACGACCTGCGCGGCCTCACCGTGCTGCCGGGCCTCATCGACGTCCACGAGCACGTCGTCTGGCACTTCAACCCGAAGGGGCGCTTCCACAGCCGCGGCGACGGGGAGACGCCGGAGGAAGGTACCCTGGCCGAGGCGCACAACATGTACGCCATCCTGATGGCCGGCTTCACGGCCATCCAGAGCCCGGGGTCCCCGGAAGACCGGGACCTGCGCGCATTCAGCGCGAGCGGCGCGCTGCCGGGGCCGCGCATCCTCACGTCGCTCGAGCCGTTGTCCGATCCGCGCACGACACCCGACCAGTTCCGGCAGATCGTCCGCGCGCGCAAGGCCCAGGGGGCCGACTTCATCAAGATCTTCGCGTCGAAGAGCATCCGCGACGGCGGGGCGCAGAGCCTGAGCGATGCGCAACTGTCGGCGATCTGCGGCGAGGCGAGGGCACTGGGCCTCCGGACGCTCGTCCACGCCCACAGCGCCGCCAGCATCCGGGCTGCGGTGATGGCGGGCTGCACCGAGATCGAGCACGGCATCTTCGCCACGAGCGCCGAGCTCCAGCTGATGGCCGCGCACCACGTCTGGTTCGACCCGCAGTGCGGCCTGGTCTTCCACAACTACCTGGACAACCGGGCGAAGTACTTCGGGATCGGCAATTACAACGCGGAAGGGTTCGCGTCGATGGAGAAGGCGGTCCCCCTCGCCCTCGACCTGATGAAGCGGGCCCTGGCCACGCCGGGGCTGATGGTGACCTACGGCACCGACGCCGTCGCCGGCGCTCACGGCCGCAATGCCGAGGACCTGGTCTGCCGCGTGCGGGAGGCGGGCGAATCGCCGATGGACGCCATCACCACTGCCACGTCGCGCGCCGCCGCCTCGCTCGGCCTGGGAAATCGCGTGGGGGCCATCGCGCCCGGGCTCGACGCCGACATCATTGCCGTCGATGGCGATCCGCTGACCGACATCACGGCGCTGCGCCGCGTGGTCTTCGTGATGAAGGATGGGGTGGTCTATCGGAACCTGGCAGTGGCGGGCCGCACCGGGCGTCAGTGACGGCGGATGACCGAGAGGTTGTTCGCCGCCACGGCGGCGAGCGCGCAGTTCACGACCGTCATCAGCACGACGGCACGCACCGGATGGTGCCGCCACAGCCGTTCCGACGCGTAGATCGTCCCGGCCACCGAGGCGGCCTTCAGCGCAATGCCGCCTGCGCCCTGCGGTCCGAACGCCCCGACGATGGCGTTGCGCTCGACGGCGCCGCCACGGACGCCCACGGCGGTCGTGTACAAGTCCATGGCCTGGAAGCCAACCAGACTCGCGTACAGCGGGGCGAGCGCCGCAGGCCGGCGTGGAGCCGGATCGAGCGACGGTTCGAGCGATTCGACCCAGACGGTCGGTGGCGGCAGGATTGTGAAGCCCGGCAACGGCGGCAGGGCGGGTTCCGCAGCCGGGGTGGCCGCGCCGGACGCACGCCCGTCATGCGTCTGAGCGAGCGCGACCGACGCCGTGCCGCTCGACAGCAGGCAGACCAGAATAGCGGTCCAGAGGCGCATCATGTCTGGCCCCCTCCTTCAGCGGTCGAGATCCATCGGACGGCCGTCAGTATAGGCCCAACGGGAAGGCCGCGACGAGCGAATTCTGTGTCGCAGGGCCGCTCGCCCGCACGCGCGCCCGCCGCCCCCCGTCGAACTGGCCGGGGGGCACGGCCCCGCGCTAGACTGGAAGTCGTCCGGTTGCGCCACGCATGCTCTACGGTCTGCTCGTCGTCATCCTCATCTGGACCCTCGGCGGCCTCCTCCTGCTGTTCCTGACCGCAGCCCTGGTGCCCAGGCTCCGCTCGCAGGGGCCCGGCGATCCGCATCCCTGGCCGCGCGTGTCGATCATCGTGCCCGCCCGTGACGAGGCCCGATCGATCGAAGCGGCCGTCCGCTCGCACCTGGCGCAGGACTACCCCGACTGGGAGGTCATCGTCGTCGACGATCAGTCGAGCGATGGCACGGGGGCCATCCTGGATCGTCTCGCGCAGACAGACAGCCGGCTCAGGGTGATCCACAACCGCCTGCTGCCGGCCGGCTGGCTCGGCAAGCCCCACGCCCTGCAGCTCGGCGCGGACGCCGCCACCGGCGAGCTGCTGCTGTTCGTGGACGCCGACGTCCGCTACGAGCCCGGCCTGCTGCGCGCCGCCGTGGACTGGCTGCAGCGGTCCCGCAGCGACTTCCTCAGCCTGCTGCCGCGCGTCGAGATGACCGGCTTCTGGGAGTCGGTCCTGATGCCCTTCGTGCCGGGTGCGTTCTACACGGGCCTCGGCCTGCTCGCGAACGTCGACGCCGTCCCCTGGATGGCGGCCGGTGGCGGTCCGGGCAACCTGATCCGGCGCGAGGTCTACCGCGCCATCGGCGGGCACGCCGCCCTGGCAAGCTCGGTCATCGACGATGTCCGCCTGGCGCTGCTGACCAAGCAGGCCGGCCACCGTTGCCGCATCGTCCGCGCCGAGGACGTCGTCGCCCTGCGCATGTATCACGGGTTCCGCGAAGTGTTCGACGGATTCACGAAGAACGTCAGCCACGTCTACTACGGCGCCACCGGCCTTGCGCTCTTCGGCCTCACCCTCGCCTTCCTCACCGCCCAGGCGCTGCCCCCGGCCGTCCTGCTCGCCGCGGGCGCATTCCCGGTCCCCGCGCGGGACGTCGCGCTGGCGGCCGCGTCGGTCGCCGCCGCGCTCGCGGGACGCGTCGTGCTGCAGCGGCTGCTGCGGGCGCCGCTCTGGGCGGCGCTCACCTATCCGCTGCAGGCGGTCGTCTGGGCGGCGATCACCGCACGCTCGTTCTACTGGCGTCTCGTCAGGAACGAGGTGGTCTGGCGCGGGCGGCGCTACGATACGGGGCAGGCCCGCTTTTGACCGCCGCCCTGCTCTCCGTCCTGGTCCTGCTCGGCGCGTCGCCATCGCCCGCCCGCGCCGCGCCCGCGCCGCCCCCGGGCACACCGGCCGTGACGTGCGTCGTCCCACACGACGCGGCGGCGCGCGCCTTCCGTCTGCAGCAGACGAAGATCGGGTGGGAACTGTCGATGCGGGGGACGGCCACGGCCGGGCGATGGATCTCGCTGCCGTTGCCCGGGGCGTCGCCGTCGTTCGGCGACGGGACGGCGTCGCTGCACTACCGCAGTGCCTACGGCGGCCGGACCGTCACCCTGACGGTCTCCCCGGCCGCCGCGTCACTGGACGTCTACGCGAACTACGAACTGGAAGTGAACGTCGATCCCGATCTCGATCCGAAGATCGATCTCCTGAACACGAACGGCCCGATCGCCGGACTCGCCTGCCGCGTGACGCGGCCGTGATCGGCCCGTTCGCCCCTCAGCCGCGCGTGGTGATGCGCGCCTGCGAGTGCTCCGGCACGCCGAGATCCACGTCCGTCGTCTGCCGGATCTTCGTCCGGTCGCGGCGACGCAGCCAGCGGACGGCCGAGCTGATCGACTCCATGTAGGTGTAGAACACCGGCGTGATGTAGAGCGTCAGCAACTGCGAGAACAGCAGCCCGCCGACGACGGCCACGCCCAAAGGCCGGCGCGACTCCGAACCGGCGCCGAGGCCGAGCGCAATCGGCAGCGTCCCCATCAACGCGGCGAAGGTCGTCATCATGATCGGCCGGAACCGGACCAGGGAGCCCTCGACGATCGCCTCCTGCGGCGACTTTCCCTCGGTCCGCTGCGCTTCGAGCGCGAAGTCGATCATCATGATCGCGTTCTTCTTCACGAGGCCGACCAGCATGATGACGCCGACGAAGGCGTACAGGTCGAGCTCCATGTGGAAGACCATCAGCGTGAGCAGCGCGCCGAAGCCGGCGGCCGGCAGGCCCGACAGGATCGTCAGCGGGTGCACCAGGCTCTCGTAGAGGATCCCCAGCACGAGGTAGATCACCAGGATCGCCATCACGAGCAGCAGGCCGAGCCCCTTCAGCGAGTCCTGGAAGGCCTGTGCCGTCCCCTGGAAGCTGACGTTCATCGTGCTCGGCAGCGTCTCGGCGGCGATCCGGCTGACGTCGCTCACCGCCGTCCCCAGCGACGCGCCGGGCGCCAGGTTGAACGACACCGTGACGGCCGGCAGCTGGCCGAGGTGCTGCACCGTCGACGGCCCGACGCTGCGGGTGATCGACGCCACGGCATTCAGCGGCACCAGCTGGCCCGTGGTGGACCGGATGTAGAGCATCGACAGCGCGGACGGATCGCGCTGGTACTGCTTCTCCAGCTCCATGACGACGTGGAACTGGTCGGTCGGCGTGAAGATGGTCGAGACCTGCTGCTGGCTGTAGCCGGCCGCCAGCGCCTGCTCGATCTGCCCGGGCGTGACGCCGAGCGACGACGCCTTGTCGCGGTCGATCTGCACGTTGACCTGCGGGTTGGTCAGCTGCAGGTCGCTGTTGACGTCCTGCAGGTTCGGCAGCTTCGACAGCTTCCCGACCAGGATCGGCGTGTACTGATAGAGCTCCTGCAGGTCCGGACTCTGCAGGGCCAGCTGGTACGCCGCGTTCGTGCGGTACCCCCCGATCCGGATCGGCGGCGGGTTCGACAGGAACACGTTGATGCCCGGCACGTGCGACAGCTTCTGGCGCAGCTCCTGGATCACCTCGTCGGCCGACAGCGCGCGCTGCGACCGGTCCTTCAGGTGGATCCCGATGTGACCGGTGTTGCCTCCGCCGAAGGTGCTCGAGTTGAAGTTGTCGACGTTCGGATCGGCCAGGATGATCCGGTTGACCTCCTCCTGGTGCGCCGCCATCGCCTGCGGCGAGATCCCCTGCATCGCCTGGGTCTGCGCCGTGATGAGCCCCGTGTCCTCGCTCGGGAGGAACCCCTTCGGGATCGCCACGAACAGGTACCCCGTCGCCACCAGGATCGCCGCCGCGACCCCCATCGTGGCCAGCCGGTGGCGCACCACGATCCGGAGGCTCCACTCGTAGAAGTGGAGCATCGCCTGGAAGCCCCGCTCGATCGTCCGGTACATCCAGCCGTGCCGCTGCGTCTCCGGGTTCCGCAGCAGCCGGCTGCACAGCATCGGCGTCAGCGTCAGCGACACGAAGCCCGAGACCAGGATCGCCGACGCGATCGTCACTGCGAACTCGTGCAGCAGCCGCCCGAGGATGCCGCCCATGAACAGCACCGGAATGAACACGGCGCTCAGCGACAGCGTCATCGAGACGATCGTGAACCCGATCTCGCGCGACCCCTTCAGGGCCGCCTCCATCGCCCCTTCCCCGTGCTCCATGTGCCGGACGATGTTCTCCAGCATGACGATCGCATCGTCCACGACGAACCCGACCGAGAGCGTGAGCGCCATCAGCGACATGTTGTCCAGGCTGTAGTTCAGCATGTACATGACCGCGAAGGTGCCCACGATGGAGAACGGCAGCGCGAGGCTGGGGATGATCGTCGCCGAGACGTTCCGCAGGAACAGGAAGATCACCATGATCACGAGGAACATGGTGAGCATCAGCGTGTTCTTGACGTCGTTGAACGAGTCGCGGATCGGCACCGACTTGTCGCTGAGGACCTGCAGCGACACCGCCGGCGGCAGTTCCGCCTGGATGGCCGGCAGCGCCGCCTTGATGGCGTCGACCACGTCGACCGTGTTGCTGCCCGGCTGTCGCTGCACCGGGAGGATGATCGCCGGCGCCGGGTTCTTCTGGCCCGCCATCGCGAACCAGCCCGAGCTCTGGTCGTTCTCCACGCTGTCGAGCACGTTGCCCAGCTCGTCCAGCCGCACCGGCGCCCCGTTGCGGTAGGCGACGATCAGCTTCCGGTACGCCGCCGCGTCGGCCAGCTGCCCGTTCGCCTGCAGCGTCTCCGACCGGTACGGCCCGATCAGCGTCCCGACCGGCAGGTTCACGTTGCCCGACTGGATCGCGCTCTGCACCTCGTTGATGCCGATGCCCCGCGAGGCCAGCTCGCGCGGATCCAGCTGCACCCGCACCGCGTACTTCGCCTGCCCGTAGACCTGCACCTGCGCCACGCCGTTGATCGTCGAAATCCGCTGCGCGATCAGCGTCTCGGCGTACTCGTCGACGTCCGACATCTTCAGCGTCGGCGACGACACCACCAGGTAGATCACCGGCGAGTCCGCCGGGTTCACCTTCCGGTAGGACGGCGGGCTCGGCATGTTCGCCGGCAGCTGGTGCGAGGTCTGCGCAATCGCCGACTGCACGTCCTGCGCCGCCGCATCGATGTTCCGGTTCAGGTCGAACTGCAGCGTGACGTTCGTGAAGCCCTGGGAGCTGCTCGACGTCATCGACGAGACGCCCGGAATCGTCGAGAACTGCTTCTCGAGCGGCGTCGCCACCGCCGCCGCCATCGTCTCGGGGCTCGCACCCGGCACGTTCGCGAAGACCGAGATGGTGGGGAAATCGACGCTCGGCAGGTCGCTGACCGGCAGCTGCCGGTACCCCAGGATGCCGAACAGCAGGATGGCCGACACGACCAGCGAAGTCATGATCGGCCGGCGGATGAACAGTCCGGAAATATTCATGGCTCGAGTCGGCGACGTCCCGTCAGGCCCCGTCGCGCATCGCCAGGCCGCAGTCCGTCGTGCCGTCGGACCCCTGCGCGAAGGCTGCGGACGTGGCGACAGGCGCGTCGCCCCTGTCAGTCAATGAATTGACAGCCGTCCGGTCCGCACACGGGACCGGATTGTCTCTATTTGTCTGCGCGTGCCGCCGGCTGTCTCGCCGTCAGGGGCGGCCCCCCGAACACCCGCGGGTGGGCCACGCCCCCGGCGACACTCTCGGCGTCATGGTGTTACTACTGATCAGGACGCCGAATGATTTACCGGCGTCCCCGGGGTGCGGCCGATTCCGGCGGGGATATAATGGCCCGTCCGGCCGCCAGGACCCCGGGCTTCGGTGAGTCGAACTGGCGCCTTTCTCTGAGGGGGAAACGTGATGAAGAAATTGTGGGTCGCTGCTCTCGCGGCCGCGCTGGTTCCGGCGGTCTCGCTCGGAGCCAAACAGGCGGCCAATCCGGTGACGACCGCCGTCCGCGGCATCGTCGCCCAGCATGCCAGGATCATGGCCGCTGCCGCCGAAGAGATGCCGGCCGCGGAGTACGGCTTCAAGCCGACGCCCGAGCAGCGGAGCTTCGGTGAGATCGTCCTCCACGTCGCGCAGTCGAACGCGTTCCTGTGCTCGGGAATCACCGGCGAAAAGGCGCCCATGGGGCCGAAACTGACGGCCAGTTCACCGAAGGACGAGCTGATCAAGGCGATGAAGGACTCGTTCACCTTCTGCGACACCGCCCTGGGCAAGATCGACGACTCCTCGCTGACAACCGAGGTGCCGTGGTTCGGCGGACACAAGATCAGCCGTGCGGCCGCGCTCGTCAATCTGGCCGGCGACCTCTTCGATCACTACGGCCAGCAGGCGATGTACCTTCGCCTGAAGGGTCACCTCCCGCCGACGGCTCAGCCGCGCAAGAAGCCGATGGGCGGCCGGTAGGCCCCGATCCGACGTTCGTGACGGACCAGAGGGCGGGCTTCGGCCCGCCCTTTGCATTTTTGGGGCCCGTGGGCCCGCCCGCCCGGTCAGCCGGCCGGCGGCCGAGGGTCCTGCCCCGTCGAGCCGACCATGCCGCAGACCGCCGTCCCCACGCCGCCCCCGCGCACGCCTCCGCCGCCACGCCAGCCCCAGACGCCGCAGCGGCCGCCAGGCCTCAGCCCGCTGCTCTGGCTGCTGCTCGCCGTGGCGATGCTCTGGAACCTCTGGCTCCTGATGCCGGGTGAACCGTCGCGTGCGCAGATCCCGTACAGCGCGTTCCTGACGCAGGTCCAGGCGCACAACGTCACCGACGTGACGATCGTCGGCGCGCAGATCACCGGGACCTTCGCCCACCCCGTCACCTGGCCGCCCGCAGAGGCCGCCCCGCCGGCGCCCGCCGCCGGGGGCAGCGCCGACACGAGTCACGCGCCCGCCGGCCAGACGACACCGTCGAAGCCGCCCGCCGGTCCGGCCCGGGCGGCCGCCAACGCCTACAAGGCCTTCAGCACCGTCTTCCCGGCCGACGTCGGCGATCCGCGCCTGCTGCCGATGCTCGCCGCGGCCGGCGTCACCATCGACGTCCGGCAGCCGTCGCAGCCCTGGTTCACCGAGCTGCTGACCAACGGCCTGCCGCTGCTGGTGCTGGTCCTGATCCTGTTCTGGATGGGACGCCAGATGGCGAAGAGCCAGCAGGGGATGTTCGGCTTCGGCCGCACGAAGGCCCGGCGCTACGGCGCCGACCAGCCGAAGATCACCTTCGCCGACGTCGCGGGCGCCGACGAAGCGAAGGGCGATCTCCAGGAGGTCGTCGACTTCCTCCGCCATCCCGCCAAGTATCACGAGATCGGCGCGCGCATCCCGCGCGGCATCCTCCTGGTCGGCGCCCCCGGCACCGGCAAGACGCTCATGGCCCGCGCCGTCGCCGGCGAGGCCGGCGTCCCCTTCTTCCACATCAGCGGCTCGGAGTTCGTCGAGATGTTCGTCGGGGTCGGCGCCAGCCGCGTCCGCGATCTCTTCGCGCAGGCAACCGCGACCGCCCCGGCCATCGTGTTCATCGACGAGATGGACGCGGTCGGCCGCCGCCGCGGCGCCGGGGTCGGCAACGTCAACGACGAGCGGGAACAGACCCTCAACCAGCTGCTGGTCGAGATGGACGGCTTCGACGAGCGCCACGAGGTCATCGTCCTGGCCGCCACCAACCGCCCCGACGTGCTCGATCCCGCCCTCCTGCGGCCCGGCCGGTTCGACCGCCAGATCACCATCCCCCTGCCCGACCGCAAGGGGCGCGAGGGGATCCTGAAGATCCACACCCGGCACCTGCACCTCGCGCCGGACGTCGACCTGGGCGTGCTCTCACGGACCGCCACCGGCCTGAGCGGCGCCGATCTGGCGAACCTGTGCAACGAGGCGGCGCTCGTGGCCGCGCGCCACGGGCACTCGCAGGTGGGGATGCAGGACTTCGAGCAGGCGTGGGACAAGATCCTGCTCGGGGGCGAGCGGCCCGCGCTCGCCGGCGAGCGCGACCGCCGGATCGTCGCGTACCACGAAGGCGGCCACGCGCTGGTCGCCTGGCTGACGCCGGCGGCCGACCCGGTCCACAAGGTCACGATCATCCCGCACGGCCAGGCCCTCGGCGTCACCGAGCA
>JAGWRA010000112.1 GCA_028876655.1 Acidobacteriota bacterium
AGGCGCACACCTGGGACGACATCGTCCAGATGGTGGCCGACGCGGTGAAGACGGCGAAGCCGGGGCAGTGGATCCAGGGAAGCGGCTGGCACCAGGCGAAGTGGGACCACGCGCCCGAGCCGAACGTGGACGGCCTACCGTTCAACGACACCCTGAGCCGGGTATCGCCCGACAACCCCGTCATCCTCACGCACGCCAGTGGGCATGCGATCTTCGTCAATCAGAAGGCGATGGAACTGGCGGGCATCGGCCCGGCGACGCCGAACCCTCCCGGTGGCGAGATCGTGCGCGATGCGAAGGGGCGGGCGATCGGCATGCTGCGCGATCGGGCCATGGGGCTCGTCCGGCGCGTGCTGCAGGCGCAGCTCGACAAGCGGACGCCGGCGCAGGTGGAGGCCGACCTCGAAGAGACCGTCCGGCTGGCGGCCCACGACATGCTGTCGAAGGGGGTGACGACGGTGTCGGACGAAGGGGAGTCGTTCCAGACGATCGACTTCCTGAAGAAGCTGGTCGGCGAAGGGAAGGTGCCGGCGCGGCTGTGGGTGCTCGTCAGCGGCGAATCCCCCGCGGCGCTCGCCGCGAACCTGCCGAAGTACTGGCTCGACGGCTACGGCGACGATCACCTCAGCGTCCGCGGCATCGGGGAGATCACGGCCGACGGCGCGCTCGGGACGCAGACCGCCTGGTTCCTGCAGCCGTACGACGACCTGCCCACGAGCACGGGGCTGAGCGTCACGCCGCCGGCGACGATCGAGGAGATGGCGGAGATCGCGCTGAAGGATCATTTCCAGGTGTCGGTGCACGCCATCGGCGATCGGGCGAACCACGAGGTGCTGAACGTCTTCCAGCAGATCTTCGCCGCGCACCCGGAGGCGCGCGATCTGCGGTGGCGGATCGAGCACGCGCAGCACCTCGAGGCGAGCGACATCCCGCGCTTCGGCGAGATGCACGTCATCGCCTCGATGCAGTCGCTGCACGCCTGCTCCGACGGGCCGTACGTGATCCAGCGGATCGGCGAGGCCCGCGCCGCCGCAGGGGCGTACGCCTGGCGCAAGCTGATCGACAGCGGCGCCATCATCGCCAACGGCACCGACGCGCCGGTGGAGGACATCAATCCCATCCCGAACTTCGCCTGCGCCGTGACGCGGCGGATGAACAACGGCCGGACCTTCTTCCCGCAGGAGGACATGACGCGCGAGGAAGCGCTGCGGTCCTACACGATCAACGCCGCCTACACGATCTTCCAGGAACACCGCCTCGGCTCGATCACGCCCGGCAAGCTGGCCGACCTCGTGGTCCTGTCGAAGGACATCATGACCATCCCCGCGGACCAGATCCCGACCGCCCAGGTCGACTACACGCTGGTCGGTGGCAAGATCGTCTACCAGCGGCGGCCTTGACGGCTTGGGGCTCGGGACTCGGGGCTCGAGCTCAGGGCTCCGGGGAATTCTCCTCCCCCTGCGCAACACAATCCCGTCCGGTCCCGACGGCTGAAGGGCTTCCGGCCGTTTGACGCGGCCGCGCGCCTGTTTCCGCACCTTCGTGGTGGCACGTCTTTTCTATGAGGATCGTCAGGCGTGGGCCGGCGCGCTCGCCGGAACGCATCGTCGGCCCCGTGCGCCGGGAGGGTCCCATGAGCCGCGTCGTGATTCTCGGGGCGGGCATCTCGGGTCACACCGCCGCGGCGTTCGCCCGGCGCTGGCTCGGCCGGGACGATGCCGTGATCGTGATCTCGCCGAAGCCGGACTACAACTGGATCCCCTCGAACATCTGGGTCGGCGTGGGCCTGCTGCGGCCGCGCGACGTGGTGTTCCCGCTGGCGCCCGTATACGCCCGCCATGGGATCGAATTCAAGCAGGCAAAGGCGGTGGAGATCCATCCCGCCGGGCGCGACGACGATCCCGGTCCCTACGTCGTCATCGAGTCTACCGTGCCGGGTCACGAGGGAGAGCGCGAGACGGTGCGCTACGACTTCCTCGTGAACGCCACCGGCCCGAAGCTGAATTTCGCCGCCACGCCCGGCCTGGGCCCCGGTCAGCACAGCCTCTCGGTCTGCACCGAGACCGACGCCCAGGACACGTCGGTGCAGCTCGCGGCGGTGATCGACCGCCTGCGCAAGGGCGAGAAGGCGCGCTTCGTCGTCGGCACCGGCCACGGCGCCTGCACGTGTGAAGGGGCCGCGTTCGAGTACATCGTGAACCTGGAGTTCGAGCTGCGCAACCGCGGCGTGCGCGACCGCGCCGAGGTCTGGTGGCTGTCGAACGAGTACGAGCTGGGCGACTTCGGGATGGGCGGCTTGCACCTCAAGCGCGGCGGCTACGTGACGCCGAGCAATGTCTTCACCGAGTCGCTCTTCGCCGAACGGGGCATCCGGTGGGTCAACCGCGCGCACGTCCGGCAGGTCGAGGCGGGACGCGTCCACTACGAGACGCTCGACGGCAGCCTCCACGACCTCGCCTTCGACTTCGCCATGCTGCTGCCGCCCTTCACCGGCGTGGGCCTGAAGGCCTTCGACCGGACCGGCGCCGACGTCACCTCCACGCTGTTCCAGCCGAACGGCTTCATGCGAGTGGACGCCGACTATACGTCACGCCCCTACGCCGAGTGGTCGGCACGCGACTGGCCCCGCACCTACCAGTCGCCCGCGTACCCGAACATCTTCGCGGCCGGGATCGCCTTCGCGCCGCCGCACGCGATCTCGCGGCCTCGCCAGACGCCCAACGGCTCGCCGATCGCGCCGGCGCCGCCGCGCACCGGCATGCCGTCGGCCACCATCGGCAAGGCCGTGGCCCGCAGCATCGTCGACATGGTGCGGGGAGCCCCGGCCCCCACGCACACGGCCTCGATGGCCGAGATGGGGGCCGCGTGCGTGGCCTCGGCAGGCGCAAACCTGCTGACCGGCACGGCGGCGTCGATGACCGTCTTCCCGATCGTGCCCGACTTCGAGCGCTATCCCGAGTTCGGCCGCGATCTCGACCATACGTTCGGCGAGGTCGGGCTCGCCGGCCACTGGATCAAGGTGCTGCTGCACCACCTCTTCCTCTACAAGGCAAAGCTCCGCCCGGGCTGGAACCTGATTCCCGAGTGACTGGAGGCGGTTCATGAGCGACCCGGTCATCCCATCCAACGGACGTGAGGAGGGTTTCTTCGCGATGAAGCCGACCCGGTTCACGGTCTTCCTGCGGACCTTCCTGCCGTGGCAGCTGATCCGCTTCGCCGTGATCAATCTGAAGATGTTCACCATCATCCATCGCAACCATCACGCCTGATCTCCCTCCGCATCCGCCCGCGCGACAGCGGCTGCGCGCGGACGTGATCTCGAGCCCTCCGACATTTCTGGCGCGGTCAGCCCCTCTGCGACATCGGTGTTCTGCCGTGAATTCTGCGCGAAGAGTCGTCGCACCGCGGCGGTGATGGGTGTATAACGATACGAATTTCACGTATTCGAGCACTCGTCCCCGAACTCAACCTCATCAATCCCGAGATGCGAGCCGACACCATGACTGAGACGACCTCTTCGACATGCGCGCACGCCGCACGGCGGCGCCTGCGCTGGCGTCCGATCTCTCTGGCCCTGCTGATCGCCGTGGCCATGGCGGGCCTCCTCGTCCGCGGCGTGCGGGCGCAGGGCGGCATGACTCCGAATCCGCTGGCGAGCCTGCACTGGCGCTTCATCGGCCCGATCGGCAACCGGGCCGCGGCGATTGCCGGCGAACCCGGCAACCCGATGGTGGATTACGTGGGCGCCGCCTCCGGCGGCATCTGGAAGACCGACAACGGCGGTGTCGACTGGAAGCCGGTCTTCGACCGCCAGCACGTCTCGGCGATCGGCGCGCTCGCCGTCTCGCAGTCGCAGCCGAACGTCGTCTGGGCCGGCACGGGCGAGACGTTCCTGATCCGGCCGTTCTATCCGATGGGCGACGGCGTGTACAAGTCGACCGACAGCGGCCGTCACTGGCAGCACATGGGGCTCGAGGCGACGGGGCACATCGGCCGCATCGTGATCGACCCGACCGATGCGCAGCGCGTCTTCGTCTGCGCGCTGGGACAGCTCTTCAAGCCGGGGCCCGATCAGGGCGTCTACCGCACGACCGACGGCGGCAGGACCTGGCAGCACGTGCTGTCGGTGGGCGACGACACCGGCTGCAACGACCTGGCGATCGATCCGAAGAACCCGAACACGCTGTTCGCCGGCATGTGGCCCCTGAAGATCCGTCCGTGGAACCTGGACAGCGGCGGGCCGAAGGGGGGCATCTACGTGACGCACGACGGCGGGGCGACCTGGCACAAGCTGGCCGGGCACGGCCTGCCGGCCGCCGATCATCCCGTGGGCAAGGTCGCCGTGGCGATCGCGCCGAGCAACCCGCAGCGGGTGTATGCGCTGGTGCAGGACACGCAGCCGTCGTTCTACCGGTCGGACAACGGCGGCCGCTCGTGGACGCTCGTCAGCCACGACCACCTGATGATGCAGCGCGATTCCTACTACGTCCGCTTCG
Organism: Acidobacteriota bacterium; assembly: GCA_028876655.1. Classification (GTDB taxonomy): domain Bacteria; phylum Acidobacteriota; class Vicinamibacteria; order Vicinamibacterales; family CAVVIG01; genus JAGWRA01. The sequence goes on from JAGWRA010000112.1 coordinate 4,497, forward strand.
GCGTGTCGCCGACCGATCCCGACCGGCTCTACTTCCTGAGCCCGAACTACGTCATCTCGCTCGACGCGGGCAAGACGTTCGTCCGGCCCAACACCGACGGCTTCGCGTCGGCGGGCGGCGACAATCACGACATCTGGATCGATCCGACCAACGCGAACCGCGTGATGGTGGCCAACGACGCCGGCGCCTCGATCAGCCTGGATGGCAGCCGCAGCTTCGAGCACATCCGCCTGGCGATCGCGCAGGTCTATCACGTCACGACCGACGACCGGATCCCCTACGACGTCTACGGCAACATCCAGGACGCCAGCTCGTTCCGCGGCCCGAGCAACAACCTGCAGTCGGGCGGCTTCGGCGGCGGCATCACGGCGGCCGACTTCAAGGCGGTCGGCGGCTGCGAGAGCGGCTTCGCGACGCCGGATCCAGCCAACCCGGATGTCGTCTGGTCGGGCTGTTATGAAGGGGTGATCAGCCGGATCGATCTGCGCGACGGCCAGGCGCGCGACGTCAGCGTGTGGCCGGACGTCGATGACGGCTGGGCGCCGAAGGACGTGAAGTACCGCTGGCACTGGACGATTCCGATCGAGATCTCCCCGTTCGATGCGAAGCGGATCTACGTCGGCAGCCAGTACGTGCACGAGACGACCGACGGCGGCCAGACCTGGAAGACGATCAGCCCGGATCTCACGCTGAACGACAAGAGGTACCAGGGCGATGCGGGTGGCATCACCCACGACAACCTCTACACCTACGACGCGTCGGTGATCTACGCGATTGCCGAGTCGCCGGTGAAGCAGGGCGTCATCTGGGTGGGGACGAACGACGGACAGGTGCAGCTCACCGAGGACGGCGGCGCGCACTGGACGAACGTGACGAAGAACATCCCGAACCTGCCGCCGATGGGGACGATCTGGAACATCGAGCCGTCGCCCTTCGCGGCCGGCACGGCCTACATCACGGTCAACCTCGAGCAGATGGGCGACTACAACGCCTACGTCTACAAGACGAGCGACTTCGGCAAGTCGTGGCAGTTCATCAGCGGCGGCGTGCCGAAGGGGATGAACAGCTCGGCCCACTGCGTCATCGAGGACCCGGTGCGGAAGGGGATGCTCTACCTCGGCACCGACAACGCCGTCTACGTCTCGTGGGACGATGGCGGCCACTGGACGTCGATCAGCAACAACCTGCCGCCGGCGCCGGTCTACTGGCTGACGATCCAGAAGCACTTCAACGACCTCGTCATCTCGACCTACGGCCGCGGTGACTACATCCTGGACGACGTGACGGCGCTCCGGACCTTCGACAAGGCGCAGGCGGCCAACCAGCCCGACCTGTTCGCACCGCGGCCCGCCTACCGCTTCCGCACGATCAGCGACCGGCCGCTCGCCGAGCCGGGCGCCCGCATCGTCGGACAGAACCCGCCGTTCGGCGCCGACATCAACTTCTACCTGCCGGCGGCCGACCCGCACGCCTCGATGGCAATCCTCGGGGCCGACGGAAAGGTGATCCGGACGATGCCCGTCCGTGCCCGGGCCGGTCTCAACCGCGCGTGGTGGGACCTGCGCGGCGAGAACGGCAGGATGCCGCACATGCTGGTGTCGCCGGTCGGCGCGTCGTGGATGCAGGAGGGGCCGCAGGGCTATCACATCCTGACCGGCATCATGATTCCGCGCGTCGTCCGCGGGCCGCTGGTCGTCCCCGGCAAGTACACCGTGCGCCTGACGGCGGGCGGGAAGACGATGACTGCGCCGCTGACCGTGCTGGCCGATCCGCACTCGCTCGGCACGCCGGCGACGCTCGCGGCCGAGCACCAGTTCCAGACGACCCTCATCGGGGAGATCGATCGCGTGTCCGACATGATCGAGCACCTCGAGTGGACGCGGAAGCAGGCCGAGACGATCGTCACGCGCTACCAGCACGACCCGGCGCAGCAGGCGGTCGTGGACGCGGCGAAGAAGCTGGAGGATCAGGCGATCGCGGTCGAAGGGAAGCTGATCGACGTCTACCTGACCGACGGCAACGAAGATCTGAACCGGCACCCCAGCCAGCTCTATCAGAAGCTGACGGCCCTCTACGACAAGGACGAGGCCGATCAGGGACCGACGGCGGGCGAGACGGCCGTGAACAACGACTTCCGGCAGTGGATGGACAAGTCGGAGGGACAGCTGCGCCAGTTCCAGCAGACCGACGTGCCGGCCTTCAATGAGGTCCTGAAGGCACACCACCTCGGGATGACCGTGCAGCCGTAGGCGCGTCTCGCAGGGGCCAAGCGTCAGCTCGGCCCTCCCGGAAACGAACAACCCCGGTCCGGAGGACGTCCTCCGGACCGGGGTCTGTTGTGGCGGCCGACGCGTCAGCCGGCCGGTGGGACTAGGCGACGTCGAACCGATCCAGGTTCATGACCTTGTGCCACGCGGCCACGAAGTCGGTCACGAACTTCTTCTGCGCGTCGGCCGAGGCGTAGACCTCGGCGAGCGCGCGCAGCTCCGAGTTCGAGCCGAACACGAGGTCGACGCGGCTGCCGGTCCACTTGACCGCGCCCGACTTCCGATCGCGCCCTTCGAAGGTGTCCGCATCGGCCGAGACCGGCCTCCACTCCGTGCCCATGTCGAGCAGGTTCACGAAGAAGTCGTTGGTCAGCGAGCCGGGCCGCTTCGTGAAGACGCCCTGCTTCGACGACTTGTGGTTGGCGCCGAGGACGCGCAGGCCGCCTACGAGCACCGTCATCTCGGGGGCGCTCAGCGTCAGCAGCGTCGCCCGGTCGATCAGCAGGTGCTCCGCCGGGCACTTCGGCCCGTGCGCCGAGTAGTTGCGGAACCCGTCGGCCGTCGGTTCGAGCACCGCGAACGACTCGACGTCGGTCTGTTCCTGCGACGCATCCGTCCGCCCGGGCGTGAAGGGGACCTTCACGGCGTGCCCGGCCTTCTTCGCCGCCTGCTCGACGGCCGTGCAGCCGCCCAGCACGATCAGGTCGGCCAGCGAGACCTGCTTCTTCCCCTTGTTGAACGCCTTCTGGATCCCTTCCAGCGTCTTCAGCACCTTCGCCAGCTCCGGCGGGTTGTTCACCGCCCAGTCCTTCTGCGGCGCGAGGCGGATGCGCGCGCCGTTGGCGCCGCCCCGCTTGTCGGTGCCCCGGAAGGTGGCCGCCGACGCCCACGCCGTCGTGACCAGCTGCGAGACGGACAGCTTCGACGCGAGGATCTTCTTCTTGAGGGCGGCGATGTCGGCCGTGGAGAGCTTGTAGGCCGCCTTCGGCAGCGGGTCCTGCCAGATCTGCGGCTCCTTCGGCACGAGCTTGCCCAGGTAGCGCGCGATCGGCCCCATGTCGCGGTGCGTCAGCTTGAACCACGCGCGGGCGAACGCGTCCGCGAACTCGTCCGGGTGCTCCAGGAAGCGCCGCGAGATCTTCTCGTACGCCGGGTCGAACCGCAGCGACAGGTCGGTCGTCAGCATCGTCGGGGCGATCTTCTTCGACGCGTCGAACGCGTGCGGGACCGTCCCCGCGCCGGCGCCGTTCTTCGGCTTCCACTGCCACGCGCCCGCCGGGCTCTTCTCCTTCTCCCACTCGTAGCCGAACAGGTTCTCGAAGAAGCTGTTACTCC
>JAGWRA010000113.1 GCA_028876655.1 Acidobacteriota bacterium
CGTCCGGGTCGCCACCGCCCGCCAGCCGACCCGCCCGCAGCGCCGGGCCGCCCGCTCGGCCGCGCCACGGGTGCCGAACAGGCCAAAGACGGCCGAGCCACTGCCCGACATCGCCGCATACGACGCACCCGCCTCGCGCAGCAGGCCGGTCATCGCCCGGATCTCGGGATGCCGCTCCGCCACCGGCGGCTCGAGGTCGTTGCCCCCCTCGTCGGGGGGCAGGCCCCAGCCCGCCGGCAGGGCCACCGGCGTGCGCGGGCCCCGGCGCGCGACCCACTGATCGTGCCAGCCGTACGCGGCAACCGTCGACACGCCGAAGGCCGGCAGCACCAGCACGACCCACGCGGCCGGCAGGTCGGCCAGCGGATAAATCCGATCGCCCCGCTCCAATCCGAGCGCCGTGCCGCCCCAGAAGAAGAACGGCACGTCGGCGCCGATCCGCCGGCCGATCGCGGCCAGCTGGTCGCGCGTCAGCGACAGGCGCCACAGCCGCGCCAGCCCCTGCAGGGCCGCCGCCGCGTCGCTGCTGCCGCCGCCCAGGCCGGCCTCCATCGGGATCCGCTTGACGATATGGATCGCCGCTGACGGCGCACCGCGACGGCCGGACGCCGTCCACAGCGCCGCCGCCGCCTTCCAGACCAGATTGCGCGCATCGCAGGGGACACCGGGCTGCGTGCAGGTGACCGTCAGGCCACCGCGCGCGGGGCCCACGCGGACGGTGTCGTGCAGCGCCACGGTCTGGAAGACCGTCCGCAGCTCGTGATAGCCGTCGGCGCGCGTGCCGAGCACCCGCAGTGTCAGATTGATCTTGGCGGGCGCCCGGACACCGATCGGGGTCGAACGCCCGGCGCGGCTAAGGTCGCGATCCATCGTGTCCTGAGACCGGTCCACCCAGCGGGCTGGCCTCGCGCAGTTCCCGCAGGGTCAGCGGCTGGGTCCCCGCCGGCACGTCCACCTGGAACGCCCGCGCGGCCAGCGGCACGTTCAGGTCGATCTGCGACAACTGGAGGTGGAGCGCGACATCCGCGGCCGCGACGCTCAGGCGGATGTCGGCGGGCGTGGCGGCGTCGAAGTCCGCATAGTCCACGCGAAGCTGCCGCCCGCCGCCGGCCGCCGGAAGGGCGGCCACCAGGCGCCAGACGCCCTGCACGCGCCGCAGGTAGGCCACCGACCCGTCCTCCAGCCCGACGCGGATCCAGTCGTCGCCGTACGCGCGGCCCGTCACCGGAGTCGCGCCGGCCGTGCCGCATCCGCTGAGGGCCGCCAGCAGACCGGCCGGCGACAACGAGACACCGGCAAGCGCCTCGAGCACTGCCGCCGGGTCGGCCTCGCGCAGCACCCGTCCGTCGCGCGGCAGCAGCAGCGTGGCGCGACCGCCGCGGGCGACGAGGACGAAGGCGGGCTGACCGAAGGGAGCCACCGCCTCGAGGCGGAGGCCGTCGGGCCGAGCCAGGCCGGCGAGCAGTCTCCCGTGCACCCGCTGGGGGCCGACATGGCCGCTGACACCGATGGCGGCCGTCAGCACGCGGACGCCGCGGCACGCTGCGGTGGCACGGGTCCAGGCCGACGCGTAGCCGGGAGCCACCGCCCCCGGCCCGGCCGGCAGGCGAACCAGGGCCGGCGCGCATCCCCACCAGAGCGGGAGCGTCAGCACGAGCCCCCACGCCCAGCGGCGCACGCCCGGTGCGCGGTGGGACGCCGGGGCGTCCGGCCGGCCGCACCGCGGGCGCCTAGCGGCGCCCCAGCTTGCCTTCGGCCTTCCTGATGCGGTCTTCAATCGTGTGCTTGTCGATCGACTCGCCATCGCCGGCGAGCGCCCGCTTCCAGGCTGCGATGGCGTCGGCATAGCGGCCGCGCTTGAACAGCAGCTGTCCGTAGTGATCCTGCACGACCGAGTTGGTCGTCAGCTGCGCCGCGGCGCGGCTCAGGTTCTGCTCGGCCCGGTCGAGATCGTTCTTCTTGAAGTAGGCCCAGCCGAGGCTGTCCAGGTACGCGCCGTTGTTGGGATCGACGGCGAGCGCCCGCTTGATGTAGCCGACCGATTCGTCCAGCCGCTCGCCGCGGTCGGCGAGCATGTAGCCCAGGTAGTTCAGCGCCGGCGCGTTCTGCGGGTCGCGCGCGAGCACCTGCTGCAGGGCGGACTCGGCGTCCTTGAACTTCTTCTGGCCGTCGTAGATCGTGCCGAGTTCGAAGGGGATCCGCGTCTCGTCGGGGAACTGCCTGGCCGCCGACTGCAGCAGCGCGATCCCCTTGCCCGCCTGCCCGCCGTCGGCGTACAGCTGCGCGAGCGAGAGGTACAGCGAGACGTCACCGGGATGCGCCTTCACGGCGTCCTGCAGCAGTTGCACGCCCTGATCGAACTTCCCCGTGTGCCGCAGCGCCTGCGCCTCGAGGCCGAGGAAGCGCAGGTCGTCGGGATGCGCCTGGCGGCCCTTCTGCGCGAGCTCGAGCGCCTGCGCGTACCGCTTCGCCTCGAGGTTCACCTGGCTGAGGTAGAGATCGATCGCGGCATCCTTCGGCGCGTACGGACGCGCCTGCTCGAAGGCCGTGAGCGCCTGGTCCCATTGCTGCAGCTGCTCGTATGCGAAGGCCAGGTGCAGCAGCAGCAGGCCGTACTGCGGCTTCTGCTGCGAGACGACGTCGGGTGGGAGCAGCGTGAGGAACGGCTGGAGCGCCTCCACTACCTGCCGGTAGTCGTGCCGATCCTCGTAGACCTGGACGAGCGCGTAGTGGCCCCGCAGGCTGTTCGCGTCGAGCGCGATCAGCTTCTTCGCCGTCGTCTCGGCGGCATTGAACGCCTGCATCTGGCGTTCGACCTGAGCCAGCAGGTACAGCGCCCCGCCGTCGGCGGGGCTCTCGTCGAGCACCTTGACGAGGATCTCGCGCGCCTGCGGCAGCCCCTTCCGATCGGGGACGTTCATCAGCGCCGCCACCCAGCGGAGCCGCAGCGGGATGCTCGTCGGGTTCTGCGCCACGGCGCGGCCGTAGGCGTCGGCCGCCTGCTGCCAGAGCTCGGACTGCTCGGCCAGGCGCGCCAGCGGCAGGTCCAGCGCCGGATTCCGCCGCGCCGCCTCCTCCAGCATCCCGACCGCGTTCTTCGTCTGGCCGGCGCCGACGTAGGCCTCGGCGAGCACCCGCACCGGCGCATCCCAGCCGGGCTCGTCGGTGACGAGCCGCTGCAGCAGCGGGATCGCCTGCTCGTACTGCTGCGTGCTGACGTACAGACGGCCGAGCGTGATCTCGGTCTCGGGATCGGGGAGGACGTCGCGGGGCAGCTGGGCCTTCTCCAGCTCGGCGATGGCGCGCCGCGTGTCCGCGGCCGTGTTCGCATCGTCGTTCTGGGCGATGGCCGCGTAGACGAGCCCCAGCACCCGGTGCGCGTCGCGGTTGTCCGCGTCGAGCTTCAGCGCCTCTTCGGCCGTCGCGATGGCGTCGCTGAGCCGGCTCTGCCGCATGTAGAGCGCGGCCAGCTGCGCCGGCACCTCGGCCGATTTCGGGTCGAGCTCCCGCGCCCGCTTGTAGGCGGCAATCGCCCCGTCCACGTCTCCGCTGGATTCGAGCTGCTGGGCGATGATGAACTGGTAGTAGGCGTCCGCCTGCCGCTGTTCCGGCGACGCGGGCGGCGGGGGGACCACACCGGTCGCCTGCGCCGCCGCGGCGGTGCCGGCCCCCGACAGCGAGAGGATCACGAGCCACGCGAGCATCGACCGGTAACGGGTCATCGTGGCTCGATTGTTCCACAAAAGGGAGGCCGTGTCAGCCTCGACCGGCGGCGCGCCTCCTCTGGTATAGTGGCCCGGAACGCGCAAGGAGGAAGCCGTCCATGGCCGTCGATCCCGAACTGCTCGAAATCCTGGCCTGCCCCAACTGCAAGACCCCGGTCGTTCTCGTGCACGACGGCAAGGGGCTCAAGTGCGAGACGTGCCACCGGGTCTACCCCATCAAGGACGATATCCCGGTCATGCTGATCGACGAAGCGACGATCGAGAAGTGACCGCCGGCGCCGGCCGGTTCCTGCCCCCATGCGAATCCTGCTGATCCGGCTGCGGGAGATCGGGGACGTCGTCTTCACGACTCCTGCCGTCCGGGCGCTGCGCGACCGGTATCCCGACGCGCGGATCACGTACGTCGTCGAGCCCGCGGCCGCGCCGATCGTCGCGGGGAACCCCCACCTCACCGACACCATCATCGCCGAGCGGCCGGGCGGCGTGCGGCAGATCCGCGAGGACCTGGCCCTCGCCCGCCGGCTGCGTGCCACCCGGTACGATCTCGTCCTCGACTTCCACGGTGGGCCGCGCGCGTCGTGGCTGGCGTGGGCCACCCGGGCCCCACAGCGGGTCGGCTACGAGGTCGCAGGCCGGAGCTGGATGTACACGACGCGCGTGGCGCGCCCGCGCGCGCTGCGGCCGCGCCACTCGGTGGTCAACCAGTGGGACCTGCTGACGGCGCTCGGCCTCGATCCACCGGACCCCGCCCGCTGGCCGACCGAGATGGCGGAGTCCGCGGCGGCGGCCGGCTCGGTGGTCCGGCGGCTCTCGGACGCGGGCGTGCAGCCGGGCGACACGGTCCTGGTGATCCACGTCAGCGCCGGCAACCCGTTCCGCCGGTGGCCGGAGGCGGCGTTCGCCGACCTCGTGGTGCGGCTGGTCACCGCGCGGCCGCGGCGGCGGATCGTGCTGACGGCGGGGCCGTCCGACCGGCAGGCCGTGGATCGGATCGTCGCCGCGGCCGACGCGCGCCTCGCGGCCGCGGAGCGCGCCGCCCTCGTCCGCTGCGGTGAATTCGACCTCGCCGAACTGCGCGCGCTGGCCGCACGGGCGTCACTCTACATCGGCGGCGACAGCGGGCCGCTGCACATCGCCGGCACGACCCCGGTGCCGATCGTCGCGCTGTTCGGGCCGACGCCCGCCGAACGGTCGATGCCGTGGCGCGACCCGGCGCTGGTGACCGAGCCGGTCGACGGCGGCGCGCTCCCGTGCCGGCCGTGCGAGCAGCGGCACTGCGTGCCGGGCGACTTCCGCTGCCTCACCCTCATCACGGCCGCGCAGGTGGCCGCCGCCGCCGAACGGGCCCTGACCCGGGCCGGCGCCCCGGGCTGGGCCGGCACGGCCGAGGCCCCGGATCCCGCCGCCGCGCGAAATGTATAACAATAGCGCTGCGGCCCCCGGCGGCGTGCCGCGCAGCGAGCCGATTCCATGTCCAGCCTGGCCCTTTCGCCCGACGATCCGCCGCGCACGCGGATCGAACTCGTCGGCCTCGTCGCGCTCATCGGGTTCGTCGCCGCGCTGCAGTTCTCGATCGCGGCGGCGCAGATCCTGCTCACGGTCGTCCTGCTGGCCTGGTTCGGCCTGCTCGTCGCCGACCGCGAGCGGTTCGCCGCCCCGCGCTTCTTCTGGCTGCTGGCCGGCTACGCGGGGATGACGCTCGTCTCGTCGGTCTTCTCGCTGGATCCCCGCGTCAGCTTCGTCGACGACAAGCAGCTGCTCCTGTTCCTCATCGTCCCGGCGGTGTACCGGCTGGCCCGGGGCCGGCGCACTGACCTGCTGCTGATGGTGATGATCACGGTCGGCGCGATCAGCGCCGCGGTGGGCGTGGTGCAGTACGGGATCCTGAACTTCAACAACCTCGCCGATCGCGCGCACGGCACCGTCGGCCACTACATGACCTACTCGGGGCTGCTGATGCTCGTCATCTGCGTCGCCCTCGCCAAGGTCCTGTTCAGCCGCGACCGGATCTGGCCGGCGCTGATGCTCCCCGCGCTGCTGGTCGCCGTCGCCTTCACCTTCACCCGCAACGCCTGGGTCGGCATCGGCGCGGCCGCCGCGCTGCTGCTCTCGCTGAAGGACGTGAAGCTGCTGTGGCTGCTGCCGGTCGTCCTCGCCCTCGGCCTCGGCCTCGCGCCCAGCCGGATCACCCACCGCTTCTACTCGATCTTCAACCTGCACAACCCGACCAACAGCGATCGGATCGCCATGCTCCAGGCCGGCGTGCACATCGTCCACGACTACCCGCTGACCGGCGTCGGGCCGAACATGGTCGAGCGGATCTACCCGAAGTACCGCGAGCCCTACGCGGCGCCGGGCAACCGCCCGCACCTGCACAACGTGCCGATGCAGATCGCGGCCGAGCGCGGGCTGCCGGCCCTCGCCATCTGGATCGGGTTCGTGATCGTCGCGCTCCTCGACCTGAGCCGGCGCTTCCGGCTCGACCGCCAGCGGGTCGCCGCCGCGGCCGGCCTGGCGTCGGTCGTCGCCATGCTGGCGGCCGGCATGTTCGAGCACAACTTCGGCAACTCCGAGTTCCTGATGCTGTTCCTCACGCTCATCACCCTCCCCTTCGCCGCCGCCCGCACCACCGACGGGTCGCCGGCCGCCCCCGCGGCATGAGCCACCTGTCCCCCCCGCACGCGGCCCGGCTCGCGTCTCTGCTCGGCCAGCTGGCCGGCACGCCGGTGCTGGTGGTCGGCGACCCGATGCTCGACCGGTTCCTCATCGGCGCCGTCACCCGGATCTCGCCCGAGGCCCCCGTGCCGGTCGTGGCCTTCGAGCACGAAGAGCATCGCCTGGGCGGCGCGGCGAACGTCGCCCACAACCTGGCGGCGCTCGGCGGCGAGGCGCGCCTGGTGGGGCTGGTCGGCGCCGACGAGGACGCCCGCACGCTTCGCGCTGCGCTCGAGGCGCGCGGCATCGAGGGCGCCGGCCTCATCGCCGATGCGGCGCGGCGGACGACGACGAAGATCCGGGTGGTGACGAACCGGAACCAGCAGGTCGCCCGGATCGACTACGAGTCGGACGAAGAGGCCGGAGGCGAGGCGGGCGACCGGCTGCTGGCACGCGCCGACGCCCTGGTCCAGGGAGCGCGGGCCATCCTCGTGTCGGACTACCTGAAGGGAACGGTAACCGCCCGTCTGATGGCGAGGCTGGTGGAACTCTCGACGCGGCTGCGGATTCCCCTGCTCGTCGATCCCAAGGTGCCGCACCTCGGCTACTACCGCGGCGCGGCGCTGGTGACGCCCAACCAGCAGGAAGCCGAGATGGCCACCCACCTGCGGATCCGCACCGACGCGGAGGCGCGGGTGGCCGCCCGCGCGTTCCGCGAGCGCGCCGGGTGCGATGCCGTGATCGTCACGCGCGGCGAGCACGGCATGTGGCTGTCGGGATCCGAGGAAGGGGCGCTGCCGGCCTCGGCGCGCGAAGTCGCCGACGTGACCGGCGCCGGCGATACGGTGATTGCCACGCTGGCCCTGGCGCTCGCCGCCGGTGGCTCCCTGCTCGAAGCGGCCACCCTGGCCAGCCACGCCGCCGCCCTCGTGGTCGGCAAGTTCGGCCCGGCGACGGTGACGCCCGGGGAGCTGCGCGCGACGATCGTCGAACCCACGTAACCGATCTCCGGCGAGCACATCGCCGAAGGCCATACCGAGCCGCCCCTTCGACACGACTCACGTCTCTCTGCCAGTCCAGGCAGCCACGCCGCTGCCGTCAGGATCCGGAGCGTGAGCGACGGCAACGCGTGGGGGTGGGGCCCCACGCGACCTGACTAATGCCGGAAGTGCCGTCGGCCCGTGAACACCATCGCCAGCCCGTGCTCGTCGGCCGCCGCAATCACTTCTGCATCCCGCACCGACCCGCCCGGCTGCACGACGGCCGTCGCGCCGGCGGCGGCGATCACGTCCAACCCGTCCCGGAATGGGAAGAAGGCATCCGACGCGGCCACCGAGCCGGCCAGTGACACGCGCGCGTCGGCGTCGTCGCCGGCCGCCTTCATGAGCGCGACCTTCGCGGCGTCGACGCGACTCATCTGCCCGGCGCCGATCGCCAGCGTCCGGTCGGCGTTCGTGAAGATGATGGTGTTCGACTTGACGTGGGCGCACACCCGCCACGCGAAGCGCAGCGCCTGCCACTCCTCGACCGTCGGCTTCCGCCTGGTGACCACCCGCACGCCCTCGGGCAGCGCCTCCGGCGTCCAGGGGTCCTGCGCTTCCACCACCCGATCGCGGTCCTGCACCAGCACGGCCCCGAGCAGCGATCGCACCTCCCGATCGCGGCTCCCGACGGCGGCCCCGTGCCCCAGCGACCGGAAGTCGGCGATCACCACCCGCATCTTGCTCTTGGCCGCCAGCACCTCCCGCGCAGCGTCGTCGATGCCCGGCGCGATCACCGCCTCGATGAACGTCGAGACGATCTCCCGCGCCGCCGCCTCGTCGATCGGCCGGTTCAGCGCGACGATCCCCCCGAAGGCCGACAGCGCGTCGGTATCGCGCGCGCGCACGTACGCCTCCTCGGCCGACTGGCCGGTGGCGACCCCGCACGGGTTGGTGTGCTTGATCACGGCCGCCGCCGGCTCCTGGAACTCGAGGACGATCCGGGCGGCCGCGTCGAGGTCGAGCAGGTTCGTGTACGAGAGCCCCTTGCCCTGCAGCACCGTCGCCTGCCCGAGGCCGGCCTCCTGACCGGTGGCGTACCAGGCGCCCTGCTGGTGCGGATTCTCGCCGTAGCGGAGATCGCCGATCTTGCTCAGGCCGAGCTCGAGCCGCGCCGGGAATCCGCCGGCAGCCGCCTCGCGCCGGAACGTGCCTCCCTCGGTCGAGATCTCGGCCAGCGTGGCCGTGATGGCCGCATCGTACGCGGCGGTGTGGGCGATCGCCTTGCGGGCGAGGTCGAACCGGAACGCGGGCGTCGGCCCCCCGGGGGCGTCGAGCGCGGCGAGGGCGGTGCCATAGTCGGCCGGGTCGACGAGCACCAGTACGCCGGGAAAATTCTTCGCGGCCGCCCGCACCATCGACGGCCCCCCGATATCGATCTTCTCGACGAGATCGTCGAAGGTCGCCGACGGATTCGCGGCCGTCGCCGCGAACGGATAGAGGTTGACCACGACGACGTCGATCGGCGTGATGCCATGGGCCGAGAGGGCGGCCAGGTCCTCGGGATGGTCCCGGCGGGCCAGGATCCCGGCATGGACGTTCGGGTGCAGGGTCTTGACGCGGCCGTCCATCATCTCCGGGAAGCCGGTGACGGTGGAGACGTTGACGACCGGCAGGCCGGCGGCGGTGAGGGCGGCAGCGGTGCCGCCGGTGGAGACCAGGTCGAAGCGGCGCTGGACCAGGCCGCGGGCCAGGTCGACGAGGCCGGTCTTGTCGGAGACGCTGAGAAGGGCTCTGGGCATGGATCTTCCGGGTCTTATGAAGGCAATCAGAATGAGGCCGTCCGGGGCCGGCCCGATGGCCGTCCCCCCTCGAAATATGGCGTTACTGCCGGGCTGGCTCGGGACGGCCGAGGCTGTTGACGCCCTGCAGCGACTCCGCTATTATCTCGCAGCGCCGGGGGGACCCGGCACCGTCAGTGAGACCGCGACAGCGGTCCTTTTTTTTATCCCGAAGCTCGGCAGGGCCCCGGGGTAGGTTCTCGCGCGGCGCGAACCGCCGCGAATTGCAAGCAGGGAAGACGAACGATGCGCATCACAGGCAAGGTCAAGTGGTTCAATAACGCCAAGGGCTACGGGTTCATCGAGCGCGAGGGTGGCAGCGACGTGTTCGTGCACTACTCGGCCATCCAGGGCAACGGGTTCCGGTCTCTCGAGGAGGGGCAGGCCGTCGAATTCGAAATCGTGGACGGTCCGAAGGGTCCGCAGGCGGGCAACGTCACCAAGGCCTGAACGCACGCCTCATACTACCCGGGTCGCCGGTACCCGGTCCGTCTTCCGGGTGCCGGCTCCTGCGCCGGGCACCGTCGTCCGGCCTCCTGCACACAGTCACTCGGACCTGACGCCCCGCAACGCGCGGGCCGTCAGGTTCACCTTGCCCTCCCGCACGGCAATCCTGAAGGCGACCTCCGGACTTCCGCCCTGCCGCAGCTTCGTCACCTCCTCGCGGATCAGATCCGCAAAGCGGTGGAACGGGACCGCCGGCTCGCCGGCCTCGCGCCGCGCCTCGGCCAGCCGGTCGTAGAGCTCGCGCAGCTTGTCGGGCTCCCGCACCGGATCGGCGAACGACGCCACGTGCACGATCCTGTCGGTCCTGCCGGTCGGCCCCTCGGCCGCCGCCGGCCGCTCCGGGCTGCGCCGCGCGAACGGCCCCGGCCGTCCCTCTTCGCGGGCCCGCAGCCCGCGATCCCACAGATCGAGAAAGGCCTGGAAGCGGGCTTGCAGGGTGGCGAACCGGAAGCGGTCGGCGTAGCTCTGGACGTGTGCCCGGTCGTAGCGCTTCACCAGCGCCTCGACCCGCGCGCGCGTCTCCCAGGGCGGGCGTGGCAGGCGGCCGGCGAAGAACATGTTGTATTCGGACTCGAGGCGCTTCAGCTCGGTTTCGAGGGTCCGCAGGTCGCGCTCGACGTCGGTGGGCTCAGGCACTAGCGTGGAATGAGGAACCAGACGAGCGGCAGCCAGAGTTCCCGCGCGTACGGGACCGGCTGGTCGTCGATCAGCACCTCACACCCCTCGAAACGATCGACGATGGCATAGAGCTCGCGCAGCTGCAGCACCGCACCTGGCTCGAACCGCGCGCGGTGCCGGAACGTGGCCCCCTGCCCGGTCTCGCGATACTCGGTCGCGCCCCGGGCCAGTTCGACGGCCCGGGTGTAGTCCGGGGCGTCGCTCGCCGGAAAGACGAGCGTGATGGAGAACGGCCGGCGCGCGCCGCCGAACAGCGCGCGGTACAGCTCGGGGTCGAGCGCGGCCAGTTCCTCGTCGGACGGCTGCTCGGTGATGTCGACGTACGGCCAGAACCGCTCGGACGGCCGGTACCGAGGGGCGTCCGGTCGGTCGGACGCGGCCGCCGGCGCGCCGGCGTGCGGCTCGCGTGAAATCTGCTCCATGTCGAGAACCATCGGCGCGCACGGGCCGCGCACCGGTCGGAACGAGGTACGGGTGATGGTATCCTGACACCCGCAGAGGTCGCAAGCCGCGGCCGCGCGCCTGCGCGCAACCATGCCCGATTTCCGCGTCATCCCCTCGATCGATCAACTCCGCCAGCGGGACGGCGTGCAGGCGCTGGAGCGGCGCTACGGCCACGAGGCGACCCTTGCGGCCCTGCGCGAGGCGGCCGGCGGCCTGCGCGCACGCCTGGCCGCGGCCGACCGCCAGGCACCGGACGGCCCGGCCGCGGCACTCACGATCGAAACGGAGGCCGCGGCCGCGCTGGCCCGCCGCTTCGCACCCTCGCTGCGCCCCGTCATCAACGCCACCGGCGTCGTCATCCACACGAACCTCGGCCGGGCTCCGCTCGCCGATGCGGCGATCGACCGGGTTGCCGCGGTCGGGCGCGGCTACTCGAACCTCGAATACGACCTGGCGCAGGGCCGCCGCGGCTCCCGCCAGCAGCACGCCGAGGCGCACCTCTGCGCCCTGACCGGCGCCGAGGCCGCGGTCGTCGTCAACAACAATGCCGGCGCGACGCTGGTGGCGCTGGCCGCGGTCGCGGCGGGCCGCGAGGTGATCGTCTCGCGCGGCGAACTGGTGGAGATCGGCGGCGGCTTCCGCGTCCCGGACGTGATGGCGCAGTCGGGCGCCCGCCTGCGCGAGGTCGGGACGACCAACCGGACGCGGGTCGGCGACTACGCCGCGGCCATCGGCGATCGCACCGGCGCCCTCCTGCGCGTCCATCCGTCGAACTTCCGGATCGAAGGGTTCACCGAGCGGCCGGCCCTGGCCGAGCTGACTGCGCTCGCCCATCGCTTCGACCTGCCGGTCATCGACGATCTCGGCAGCGGCTACCTGCGGCTCGACGGCGATCGCGACCATCCGGCCCTGCGCGACGAGCCAGCCGTGCAGGACAGTCTGGCCGCCGGTGCCGACCTCGTCTGCTTCAGCGGCGACAAGCTGCTCGGCGGGCCGCAGGCCGGCCTCATCGTCGGCCGGGCCGCACTCGTGGAGCAGGTCAAACGGCATCCGCTGCTGCGCGCCCTGCGCGCCGGCAAGATGACCTGCGCCGCGCTCGATGCCACGCTGGCGGAATACGCCGCCGGGCGCGCCGCCACGACCGTTCCGGTCCGCCGGATGCTCGCCCTGACGGCGCCGGAGATCGGTGTCCGGGCGGAGCGGCTGGCCGCACGGCTGCGCGACCAGGGATGGGAGGCTGCCCTGGTCGATGGACGGTCGACCATCGGCGGCGGCAGCGCCCCGGGCGAGACCTTGCCGACACGCCTGCTGGCCCTCGGCCGTCCCGGCCTGTCGGCCGACGCACTCGAGGAGCGCCTGCGCCAGCTCGATCCCCCCATCGTCGCGCGCATCGAGCGGGATCGCGTCGTGCTCGACCTGCGGACCGTCCTGCCCGGCCAGGATGAGCTGGTCGGCGTCTTACTGGGCGGTTGGCGCAGCTGACCCGACGGTCCACGCGTCCCCGGGGCCGTCTCATCGTCATGCCCTGAGATGAGGACCCAATGAAGACGCTCAGCCACCTCCACAGGATGACCGGCCGCGCGGCGCTGGTCGTGCTGCTCTCCTCGGTGCCGGTGCTCGCGGCCACCCCGGCCGCCGCCCAGAACCCCGGCGCCGACGCGCAGGATCCCGCAGCCGACCTCGTGAAACAGGCACAACTGAAGATCCGCGCCGGCGACCTGCACGGGGCGCTCGCCCTGGACCAGCAGGCGCTCGCCGCCCACCCCGACTCGTTCCAGGCGCAGACGCAGGCGGGCAGCGTGCTCGATCTGCTGGGCCGGTACGACGAGGCGCGGTCGCACCTGAACCACGCGATCGCGCTGGCTTCCGCGCCGGCCATGAAGGCACGGGCGCTGCGGACGCTGGCGATGTCGTACGCGTTCCAGAGCGATTGCGCGGGCACCACGAAGTACGAGGCGCAGGCCTACGACATCTACCTGCAGGCGGGAGACTTCTACAACGCCGGCGAAGCCGCCAACGAACTGGCGCGCGTCTGCATCGAGTCGGGTGATTTCGACACGGCCGAGCAGTGGTACCGGAAGGGACACGACACCGGCCTGAGAGAGCCCGGCATCAAGCCGGAGCGGGTGGACCTGTGGAACTTCCGCCTCGAGCACGCGCTCGCCCGCCTGGCCGCGCGGCGGGGCGACAAGGCCGGCGCGATGCGGCACGTGGCGGCCGCCCGCGCGCTGCTCGACAAGGGGACCAACCCCGAGCAGCAGGTGTTCTTCCCGTACCTCAGGGGCTACGTGGCCCTGTACACCGGCGAGGCCCGGACGGCGATCACCGACCTGCAACAGGCCAACCAGAGCGACCCATTCATCCTCTGTTTGATCGCGCAGGCCCACGAGACGCTCGGCGACGCCGCACAAGCGACGGCGTACTACCGCCAGGCGCTGGCCCACGCCCTCGCCCACAACCCACCGACCGCTTACGCGCGGCCGCTGGCAGAGAAGAAGCTCGGCGAAGCGAAGTAGGCGTGCGCGGGCTGGCGCCAGGCTAGGAGCTCGTCGTGCGTCTCTCGAGTGCGGTGATGCGCCGTTCGTGGTCGCCAGCGACCGTGTGGATGAAGTCGCGGATCTCGCGGAGGGGCTCGAGTTCCTTGGTGATGTGCTCGAGTTGCTTGCCGTGATGGGCCTGCACTTCGGCGATCAGCCGGATCTTCTCGTCGCGCGCTTCGTCGAGCACACGGATGGTCTCGACGTCCCGACGAAGTCTTCCAACTTCGTCGGGAAGGCCGCGAAGGGCCCCGACCTCCTCACGCAGGCCACCAACCTCCCCGCGCAGGTCGCCAACCTCCCCGCGTAGGCCACCGACCTCCTCACGCAGGCCACCAACCTCCTCACGCAGGGCGCCAACCTCCCCGCGCAGGCCGTCAACCTCCCCGCGCAGGCCGCCAACCTCCCCGCGCAGGCCGCCAACCTCCCC
>JAGWRA010000114.1 GCA_028876655.1 Acidobacteriota bacterium
CATCGCCGGCGCCGGCGCCGCGCCGGCCCCCCGGGCGGTCAGCGCCTCCGTCGACATAGCCGCAGCCCCAGCGGCCGCCAGCTTCATCAACTGCCGCCGCGTGAACCGCGTCCCGTCCTTCGGTCGGTCGGAGCTCATGGCGTCGCTCTCCTGCTCAGGTTGTGGGGCGTTCCCGCTGCCGGTCGGCCACTTCGGGCCTCTCGCCGGTCCCGACCATACATCCGGCCGCGGCCGGATGCAACCTCGCGGCGCGCCCCACAGATCCGTTGGCCGGCCTCCCGGCAGACAGCCGTGCAAGTTCGACGCGCAGCCCTTACACGACGCCACGCGCCGGCGCCGGGAAGCCGCCGGACCAGACCGGAATCCGCGCACCTGCTGCAGGCGGCGATTGGCCACAGTTGTGCATCAGGAAGGCGATTCATGGAGGCGCGTCAGCTGGTGCACGACAGGTCCGAGACCCTCGGCGCGCGATTGCGCCGTCAGCGGGAGGCGCAGGACGTGGCGCTGACGCTGATCGCCGATCGGACGAAGATCAAGCTGTCGCTCCTGGAGGCGCTGGAGCGCGACGACGTCTCGCACTGGCCGACCGGGATCTTCCGTCGCGCGTACATCCGCGACTATGCGCAGGCGATCGGCCTGCCGCCCGAGGATGTCCTGCGCGAGTTCCTCGCCGTCCATCCCGACCCGGACGACGCCTGCCCGGCCGAGGCCGACACGGCACCGGCGGCGCCCGGTGAACCCGGGCGCGTCGTCGCCACCAGCCGCCTGCGGCAGGCCATCGACGCGGCCCTCGCGGCGTTGGCGCGTCTTCGACGCCGCCTGATGCAGGACGGCACCGGTCCGCCGCCGCTGGCGCCGCAGGAGCCGCCGCGCGCCGCAGTCCCAGCGGTCTGTCCGGAGCTGCTGGCAGCCGCCGAGCTGTGCTCGAGTCTGGCCCGGGTCGCACGGCTGGCCGACGCCGCGCCCCTGCTCCACGACGCCGCCGCCATCCTCGACGCCCCCGGCCTCATCGTCTGGGGCTGGGATCCCGCGGTCACCGAGCTGACGCCGGTCC
Source organism: Acidobacteriota bacterium (assembly GCA_028876655.1). Classification (GTDB taxonomy): domain Bacteria; phylum Acidobacteriota; class Vicinamibacteria; order Vicinamibacterales; family CAVVIG01; genus JAGWRA01. The sequence goes on from JAGWRA010000114.1 coordinate 1,055, forward strand.
TGTCGTACGGCTATCCCGAGGAACTGCTCGGCCGGATGTCGCACGTGCGTCTCGACGCCGCCAATGCGACGGCCGTTGCCTTCCGCTCCGGCCGGCCGAGCGCCGTCTGTGGCGGCGATCGCGGACGGAGTGCGCTGGTGCTCCCGCTGATGACGGCGTCGGGCTGCGCCGGCGCGCTGGCGGTCGAATTCCGCAACGGCGATCCGCCGAGCCCCTCCAGCCGCGCCGTGGCGGCTCTCCTGGCGGCGCAGCTGGCGCGGCTGGCCGATGCGCCCGCCCCGCAACGCGCCGACGGCGCCCGCCGCCGGCGCGGCTTCAAGACCGTCCGCGGTCGGCCCTCCGGCGGCCCGCACGACGTCCGCGAGGTCACCCGCGGCGACTGACGCGCCGCGAGCCGCCGGCGGCGGGTCTCTCACGAAATTCGAGAGCCCGGTTTTGTCCGCCGCCGCCCCCGGCGGCCCATGCCGCTGCCGCCGGCGCCGCTCGTGCCGGGCTCGGTCCGGATTCTGGAGATTGGTCGGTAGCGTGTCTGAGAACAGAGGGCCGGCACGAGACGGACGTCCCGCGCCGGCCTGAAGATTACGCGACGTCGTGCACGTAGTCGGCGGGGGCGGTGGCGTCCTCGCCGGCCGGCGCGTTCAGCAGCCGGAAGACCAGCGTGCCGACGATGGCAATCGCGAAGTTGGCGACGAGCGAATACAGGGCCGCGTAGCCGGGCACCGTGAGGGAGCCCATGTGCAGCGGATAGATCGAGCTGTTGAACCCCTGGGTGGCCGCCATCCAGGTGCCGCAAATCATCCCCACCAGCCAGCCGGCGACCAGCGCCCAGCGATGGAACCAGCGGGTATAGAGGCCGACGACGACCGCCGGCAGCGTCTGGATGATCCACAGGCCGCCGAGCAGCTGGAACTGGATGGCGTACTGCTCGGGCACGAAGACGATGAAGCACAGCGCGCCCACCTTGACGAGGAGTGACACCAGCTTGGCCGTCCGGGCCTGCTGCTGCGGCGTCGCGTCGCGCTTCAGGTACTCCTTGTAGATATTGCAGGTGAAGAGGTTGGCCGACGCGATCGACATGATGGCGGCGGGCACCAGCGCGCCGATGGCGATCGCCGCGAAGCTGACCCCCACGAACCAGTCCGGGAACGAGTGCAGCAGCAGGGCCGGCACCGCGAAGTTGGTGCCGTACTGCTTGAAGAAGGCCGTGTACGCCGGATTCTGCGCCACGCCGGCGGCAATCGCCATGTAGCCCAGGAAGGCGATGAGCGCGAGCACGAGCGAGTAGGCCGGCAGCAGCGCCATGTTGCGCTTGATGACGTTGCGGTTGCTGGCGCTCAGCAGCCCCGTGACGCTGTGGGGATAGAGGAACAGCGCCAGAGCCGACCCCAGCGCCAGCGTGGCGTACGCACTGTAGGTCCCCAGGTTCCCCGGCACCGGCGGCTTGAGCAGCAGCTTGCTCGCGGGGATCGCGGCGAAGATGTGGCCGTAGCCCCCCAGCTGCGCCGGAATGACGATCACCGCCGCGATGATGACGAGGTAGATCAGCAGGTCCTTGGCGACGGCAATCATCGCCGGTGCCCGGATGCCGCTGCTGTAGTCGTAGGCGGCCAGCACGCCGAAGGCGACGACGAGGGGCAGCGCACCGAGGAGCCCGCTGCCCGTGAAGCCCATCGCGCCAATCACCACCTGGATGCCCACCAGCTGCAGCGCGATGTAGGGCATCGTGGCCAGGATGCCCGTGAGCGCCACCAGCAGCGCCAGCAGGCCGCTGTCGTAGCGCGCCCGGACGAAGTCCGACGCGGTCACGTAGCCGTGCCGGTGCGCCACCGACCACAATCGCGGGAAGACCAGGTACACGAACGGGAACACCATCAGTGTGTACGGCAGCGCGAAGAAGCCGAGGGCGCCGGCGCCGAACACCAGTGCTGGAACGGCGATGAAGGTGTAGGCGGTGTACAGGTCGCCGCCGAGCAGGAACCAGGTGATGAGCGTGCCGAACCGGCGGCCGGCCAGCCCCCACTCGTGCAGGTGGTCCAGCGACGCCGCCTTCCAGCGTGCGGCCAGGAAGCCGATGACGGTGACGGCGGCGAACAGGCAGATGAAGACTGTGAGAGCGGTCCAGTTCACGGTGTGCTCCGGTCGCGGGTCAGACTCTGCGCCAGTACGCGACCCCCGTGACGACGGCAGTCACGATGATCCAGACGAACTGGAACCAGTAGAAGAACGGGATGCCTCCGAGCGTGGGGTCCACGCGGTTGTAGAGCGGCACCCACAGCGCCCCCACGAAGGGCGACAGCAGGAAGAGAATCCACAGGACGCGCGCCAGTGGAGATCGGGATTCTGCGGTCTGCATCGGTCTGGGTCCCCCGCCGGTCAAGAGGGCTCATTGTCCCCGGGTCACGCCGCCCGCGCAAGCACTATCGCCCGGCGCCCGACGCCGGCCTGCGGGACACCTCGACGCCGCCTCCGCACCACGGCAGCGCTGGCCGTCCACGGCTGAGCCGGATTGCCACGCTTTTGAGTACCATGCACCGTGCGACGAACCGTCTCCGTCGCTGGGCTGAACTCACAGAAGAGGCACTCCTCATGTACAGAATGCAACGTTATCTGACCGGGCTGCTGCTGGCCGGTCTGTCCCTGGCGCCGGCCGCCGTCGTCGCGGCGCCGGTCCCGCCGGCACAGCTCACGGGCGCCCTGCACTGGCGCAGCGTCGGGCCGTACGTCGGCGGGCGCGTCGTGGCCGTGACCGGCGTGGCCCAGGAGCCGAACGTCTATTACATGGGCTCGACCGGCGGCGGCGTCTGGAAGAGCACGGACTACGGCATCCACTGGACGAACGTCTCCGACAAGTACTTCGACAACAGCAACATCGGGGCGATCGCCGTGGCGCCGTCGGACCCGAAGGTCATTTACGTCGGCACCGGCGAGCCCGACATCCGCAACACGATGCTCACCGGCGACGGGATGTACAAGTCCACCGACGCCGGCAAGACCTGGAAGAAGATCGGGCTGGCCGACACCCACGTCATCAGCCGCATCGTCGTCGACCCGAACAATCCCGAGGTCGTCTACGTGGCGGCGATGGGCCACGTCTTCGCGGACAACGCGGAGCGCGGGGTGTTCAAGAGCACCGACGGCGGGCAGACCTGGAAGAAGATCCTCTACGTCGACGAGAAGACCGGCGCGATCGATCTGGTGATGGATCCGGCGAATCCGGACACGCTGTACGCCGCCATGTGGCAGGCGTTCCGCACCCACTGGACGTTCTCGAGCGGCGGCCCCGGCAGCGGGATCTACAAGACCACCGACGGCGGCGCGAAGTGGACGAACGTCACGCACGCCACCGGCCTGCCGACGGGGATCTTCGGCCGCGTGGGTCTGGCCATCGCCCCGAGCAACCCCAGCGTCATGTACGCCATCATCCAGGCGCACTACAAGGATCAGGCCGGCGGCCTGTTCCGCTCCGCCGACGGCGGGAAGAGCTGGACGATGGTCAACAACAGCATGGACCTGACCCAGCGGGCGTTCTACTACAGCACGGTGTACGTCGACCCCAAGGATCCGAACACCATCTACCTGCCGCAGGTCGCGGCCCTCTGGGTCTCGCGCGACGGGGGCAAGAAGATCGACCGGCTCCGTCCACCGCACGGTGACAACCACGCGCTGTGGATCAACCCGAACAATCCCGACGTGATGATCGAGGCCAACGACGGCGGCGCCACGGTGACCCGCGACGGCGGCAGGAACTGGAGCAGCGAGCACAACCAGCCGACCGGCCAGTTCTACCACGTGAACCTCGACGAGCAGTTCCCGTTCCACATGTACGGCGCCCAGCAGGACGAGGCGTCCGGTGAAGGGCCGAGCGCGGTGGCGGCCGGCAGCCTGCCGCCCGTCTGGACGCCCGTGCAGGGCGGCGAGGCGAGCTGGGTGGTGCCGGAGCCCGGCAAGCCCTGGATCACGATTGCCAGCGGGTACTACAGCGCCCTCTGGCGCGACGACCGGCGGACCGGCCTCGTCACCCAGATCAGCCCGTGGCCGTCCTACCAGTTCGGCCTCGCGGGGCAGAAGATCAAGTTCCGCTACGGCTGGAACCATCATCCGATCCTGTTCGCACCGGGCAACCCGCAGGAGCTGCTGACGGGGGCGAACGTGGTGTTCGAGACGCTGGACGACGGCATCCACTGGAAGCAGATCAGCCCCGACCTCACCCGCAACGACAAGACCAAGCAGGAGCGGCCCGGCGGGCCGATCAGCGCGGACGTGACGGGCGAAGAGATGTTCGACACGCTGTCGTCGGTGGCGGTCTCCCCGCTCTCCGACGACATCATCTGGGCCGGCGCCGACGACGGCGAGGTGCACGTGACGACGGATGGCGGCGCCCACTGGACGGAGGCGCGGCCGGCGAATCTGCCGACCTGGTCGACGATCACCTGTATCGAGCCGTCGCACACGGACAAGGGGACGGCCTATCTGAGCGCCAGCCGCTTCGACTGGGACGACTTCCACCCCTACGTGTACAAGACCACGGACTACGGCAAGACCTGGACCGCGCTCACCGCGGGCCTGCCCGACAACCAGTACGTGGAGAGCGTGCGCCAGGATCCCAACGAGCCCAACCTGATGTTCGTGGGGACGAGTGCGACCGTGTTCATGAGCCTCGACGGCGGCGCGCACTGGCTGCCGCTCGGCCTCAACCTGCCGGCGGTGCGGGTGAACGACATCGGCATCCAGGCGGCGCAGCACGCGGTGGTGCTCGGGACGCACGGGCGCGCCTTCTGGGTGCTCGACAACCTGCAGTTCCTGGAGCAGCTGAGTTCGGCGCAGGTCTCGACCGACGCGGCGTACCTGTTCAAGCCGCAGCAGACCTGGCTGGTGACCCGCCGCGGAGGCTTCGGCGGACCGGGCGAGGGCGGACAGAACCTGCCCGCCGGCGCCACGGTGTTCTTCCACCTGCCGGCCGACTACAACGGCCAGACGCCGGTGAAGCTGAGCTTCACGGACGCAGCGGGCCACGTGATCCGCAGCTTCACGCTGCCGCTGAAGCCGGCGAAGAGCGTCTCGCCCTTCGGCGGGCCGGCGCGGAAGCCCGCGAAGCTCCATCCCGGGATGAACAGCTTCCAGTGGGATCTGCGGTACCCGACGGCGACCGACGTCAAGGGGATCTTCAACTCCGGGTTCTCGGCCGCCGTGCCGGTCGGGCCCGAAGTCGTACCCGGCACCTATGACGCCGTCCTCACCTACGGCAGCACCACGCTGAAGCAGCCGTTCGAGGTGAAGCTCGATCCGCGCCTCGATACCACGCAGGCGCAGCTGCAGCAGCGCTTCGACCTGTTGATGCAGATTCACGACGCCATCAACACGCTGTCGACGACGCTGAACGAGGCGATCGATACCCGCGACGCGCTGGACAAGGCGGTGGCCGGCAAGAGCGTGACGGCCAGCGCCGCACAGCCCGCGCTGGCAGCCCTGAACCGCGAGATCGACGATCTCGTGGACCTCAAGATCCAGTCGGGAGAAGGCGCCCTGGTCTATCCGCCGCGCCTCCGCTCCTGGCTGAGCGCGATCGACAACCAGGTGAGCATGGCCTTCGTCGCCCCCACCCCCGCCATGGTGGAAGTGGCGAACGGCTACCTCGGCATGGAGAAGACCGGTGTCGAGCGCCTGAAGACGGATATCGCACACGCCAAGGCGCTGATGAAGCACTGAGGACAGACGTTTCAACAGGGCTTCGGGCTACGGGCTCCCGGCAACGGGGTCCGTAGCCTGGAGTCCCGTACTCCGCAGCCCGCAGCCCAACAGACGGATATGCCCATGCCCTCACACAGCCGCGTCCGATCGAGATGGTCCTTGCTCCTGGCTCTCGTGGCGGCCGCAGCACTCGTGCTGCCCGCCCGGGCCCAGATACCGTCCGATCTCTACAACGGAATGCAGTGGCGTCTCATCGGTCCCTTCCGCGGCGGACGTGTGTCGGCCGTCATCGGCGTCCCCAATCAGCCCAACGTCTTCTACATGAACGCCGAGAACGGCGGCGTCTGGAAGTCGGTCAACTACGGCATGACGTGGGTCCCGCTGTTCACCGGCGACGAGAACGACTCGGTCGGCTCGATTGCCGTGGCACCGTCCGACCCCAACGTCATCTACGCCGGCTCCGGCGAAGCGACGATGCGGCCGGACCTGTCGATCGGTGACGGCCTCTACAAATCGACCGATGCCGGCAAGACGTGGCAGCACCTCGGCCTGCGCGACGGCCAGCAGCTCGCCTCGATCGTGGTCGACCCGCACAATCCGGACCGGCTGTTCGTCGCCGTGCTGGGCCATCCGTACGGGCCGAACGCGGAGCGTGGCATCTTCCGCTCCACCGACGGGGGACGGACGTTCCAGAAGGTCCTCTACAAGGACGAGAACACCGGCGCCGCCCAGGTGGCCTTCGCCCCATCGAATCCCGACGTGGTCTACGCCGTGCTGTGGGCCGCCCGCGACGTGCCGGCCGTGGCTGCCGGCGTGAATGCGGCCAGGGTCCCGGGCAGCGGCCTGTTCGAATCGACCGACGGCGGCACCACGTGGCACCAGATCGGCCAGGGCCTGCCGACGGTGGCCGAGGGCCTGGGGCGAATCCGGATCGCCATCGCGCCCAGCAATCCGAACCGCGTCTACGCCAGCGCCGGTCGCGGCATCTACCGGTCGGACGATGCCGGCCGGACCTTCCAACTGGTCAGCCACGACCGGCGGACGGGCGGTGGGTACCTCACCGTCGCGCCTGACAACCCCGACGAGCTCTACGCCAGTCAGACGGCCCTGTACCGTTCCATGGACGGCGGCAAGACCTTCACCGCGTTCCGCGGCGCACCAGGCGGCAACGACTACCATCACGTCTGGATCAATCCGGCCAACCCGCAGATCATGGCGGTGGGTGTCGACCAGGGGGCGACACTGAGCGTGGACGGCGGCAGGACCTGGAGCACCTGGTACAACCAGCCGACCGCCCAGGCCTACCACGTCATCACCGACAACCAGTTCCCGTACCGCGTCTACAGCGCGCAGCAGGACAGCGGATCGTTCGGCCTCCTGAGCCGCAGCAACGACGGCCAGACGACGTTCCGGGACTGGCACCCGGTCGGTGCCGACGAGGACGGCTATATCGCGCCCGACCCGCTGCATCCCGACATCATCTACTCCAGCCACGTCGTCCGCTACGACTGGGTGACCGGCGAGAGTCAGTTCGTGGGGCCGCAGGTCGAGCGGTTCGACGGGAAGTACCGCTTCAGCCCGTACGCCCCGCTGATCTTCTCGCCAGCGGATCCGCACGTGCTGTACCTGGGCGGCAACGTGCTGCTCGAGACCCGCAACGGCGGCCACAGCTGGCAGGCGATCAGCCACGATCTGTCGCGCGCCGACCCCGGCCTGCCGGCTACGCTCGGCCCGTTCGGCGCCGGCGTGGAACCGCCGCACCACCGCGGCGTGATCTACAGCATCGGACCGTCGTTCAAGACCGCGAACACGATCTGGGTCGGGACCACGGACGGCCTGATCTGGGTCACCCGCGACGGCGGCAAGAACTGGCGGAACGTGACGCCGCCCGCCATGACGCCCTGGAGCACGGTCACGCAGATCGTGGCCTCGCACTTCGACGACGAGACCGCGTATGCCTCGGTCAGCCGCTTCTTCCTCGATGATCTGAAGCCGTACATCTACGCCACGCACGACGGCGGCAAGACCTGGAAGCTGATCGTGAACGGCCTGCCGGACAACGCCCCGGTGAACGTGGTGCGCGAGGATCCGGTCGAGAAGGGTCTGCTGTTCGCCGGCACCGAGCGCGCGGTCTGGTTCTCGGCGGATGACGGGGCCCACTGGCAGTCGCTCCAGCTGAACCTGCCGGTGAACTCGATGCGGGACCTGGTCGTGCACGACAACGACCTCGTGCTCGCCACCCACGGCCGTTCGGACTGGATCCTCGACGACATCACGCCGCTGCGCCAGCTGGCGGCGGCCGCGGCCGCCGCACCGGCGTTCCTCTACAGGCCGGAAGCGGCGTACCAGGTCCCGCGTAACACCTACACCGACACCCAGCTGGAGCCGGAGTTCCCGGCGGGCCAGAACCCGCCCAGCGGGGCGATCATCGACTACGACCTGAAGGGACCGGCGAGCGGGCCGGTGACGCTCGAAATCTTCGATGCCGCCGGGAAGCTGGTGCGGCGCTATGCCTCGACCGACACGCCCGCGCCGGTGAACGCCGACGAACTGAACTTCCCGACCTACTGGCTGCGGTCACCCCAGGTGCTGTCGGCGCAGGCCGGCATGCACCGGTTCGTGTGGGACCTGCACTATCCGTCGCCGCACGTGCTCCGTCCGCAGGTGGCGATCTCGGTCATCCTGCACGACTCGCCCATCGGGCCGCTCGGCCCGGACGCGCTGCCGGGACGCTACACCGTGAAGCTGACCGCCGACGGGCACACGTATACGCAGCCGCTGACCGTGAAGATGGATCCGCGGAACAAGACGCCGATGGTCGGGCTCACGCAGCAGTTCCGGCTCGCCATGCGGCTCAACGGCGACATCAACCGGACCTCTGCAGCCCTGCAGCAGGCCGGCGGCGCCAACAGGCCCGCCCTGTTGAAGCTGAACGGCGAGCTCGTGGCGCAGTACAACTCGCTCTACGGGGCGTCGTACGGCGGCACCGACGGCAACTCGTCGACGATGGCCACGCCAACGACCCAGCAGGTGGCCGCGGTCGCCGATCTCCATCGGCAGGTGGTCGCGATGCTGAAGAACTGATCTCACTTGCGTTCGCCGGCGGGGCCGCCCCATGCGGTCCCGCCGGCCCTCCCCTCCATCACGCGTGCCGGCCGTTGCCCCCGCGTTCGACGAGACCCGCCGCAAGCATTCCTCCTCCGACATGTCCGTTTCCCGGTTCGCCGAACGTTCATGGCAATGAGGAAGAGAAATGCCGGTCGAACGTTCGATAATGTGACGGAACGACCCGGCAGGAGGCTGTCCCATGAGTGAATTCGTCATGTTGTACCGCCGCTCCCCGGCCGTGAGCCGTGCGACGATGGGCTCCCCGGAGGACGCCCAGCAGTCGATGAAGAAGTGGCAGGCCTGGTTCAAGGAAATGACCGAGAAGGGCCAGCTCAAGAACCTCGGGCAGCCCCTGGACGATACCGGCCGGGTGGTCGGGGGCAAGGAAAAGGCGATCACCGACGGTCCGTATCTCGAAACCAAGGACGTCATCGGCGGATACTCCATCATCGAAGCACGGGATCTCGACGAGGCGGCGAAGATCGCCTCGGGCTGCCCTCTCATCGAGGCCGGGGGCCTCGAAGTCCGGCCGGTGCGGCAGCTGAATCTGTGATGGAGCTCGAGGAGCATCTCTTTCGCCGGGAGGCAGGGAGGCTCGTCTCCATTCTCACCGGGCTGTTCGGGGTCCACAACCTGGCCCTGGCAGAGGACGTTCGGGCGAAGAAGGCGCTGGCCTCCTCACGCGACCTGATCGAGCTGAAGGGCGCACGCGACGTGGCCGCACGCCTGCCCGCCCTGCTGCGGGTGATCTATCTGCTCTTCAACGAGGGCTACCACGGCGCCTCGCCCGACGCGCCGGTCCGCGAGGAACTCTGCGCCGAGGCGCTGCGACTCGTCGAGCTGCTGCTCGGCAACCCGCTGACCACGGCGCCTGCCACGCACGCGCTGGCCGCACTCATGTACCTGCTCGCCGCGCGTCTCCCGGGCCGGTTAAACGCGGAAGGTCACCTCCTCCTGCTCGCCGATCAGGACCGCTCGCGGTGGGACGCCGACCGCCTTGCCGAAGGCCGCCGGCAGCTGGCGCTGTCGGCGTCAGGGGATCGATTGACGACCTACCACGTCGAGGCCGCCATCGCCGAGCGCCACGCCGCGGCGACGGGCCTCGACGACACCGACTGGAGCGTCATCGTCGATCTCTACACGACCCTGCTGAAGCTTCGGCCCTCGCCGGTGGTGGCCCTCAACCGGGCGGTCGCGATTGCCCAGCGCGACGGTCCGGCCAGTGGCCTTGCAGAGATCGACGCGATCGCCGATCGCGACCGTCTCCTCAGGTATCCGTTCTTCTTCACGGCCATCGGCGAATGTCAGCTGCGCCTGGGACGCCGGGCGGAAGCCCGGCAGGCCTTCGAAACCGCCCTTCGCCTTGCCCGCAACCCGGCGGAACGGCAGTTCCTCGGCACGCGCGTTCAGCGCTGCGACGACAGTTCTCTCGATCGCTAGTTACGGCGCGCTCTCACGACCCTCCCCGACCATGTCCGTTCAGGCACCGCCCGAACGTTCATGGACTGGAGACGGCAACGAAGCCGGTCCAACCAGGGAGATGCAGCATGAACCATTCAGCAATCCTGCAGGGCAAGCGGGCGTTGATCTTCGGCGCGGGAGGTTCCATCGGCGCGGCGGCTGCCGCGGAGTTCGCGGCCGAGGGGGCCGAGGTCTTCCTCTCGGGCCGTCACAGCGCGAGGCTCGACATCGTCGGTGAACGGATCGCCGCCGCTGGAGGGCGGGTGCACGCCATCGAGACGTTGCTCGAGAACCTGGCGTTCGAATTGGGCCCCGACGGCATCAGGGTGGTCGGCCTGCGGACGACGGCCAATACCGACAGTGCCGCGATCCGCGGGACGGCGCAGGTGATGGGGATGCCGGAGGAGGAGATGTTCGCCGTGCTCGCCGGCCTGAATTTCCTGAAGACGCCGGCGAGGGTCGCCGACACGGCGAAGGCAGCGGCGCTGATCGCCTCTGACCGCTTCCGGCTGCTCACCGGAACGGTGGTCAATTCATCGGCGGGGGCGGCCCTGGACTAGACGTGCGCGGGATGGCGGGGCCGTGCCGTCGGGCGCCAACCGGCGCGGGTTCCGTCAGCGTGGCCACCCTGGACGGATGCCGGCGGTACCAGCGGTGCACCAGCAGCGCGACCAGCGCGCTCGCCACGGCGAGTCCCGCCGACCAGATCCCCATGACGGCCACGCTGGCCGCAACGGCCACGACGGCCAGCAGGACGAACGGCACCTCGAGGTAGAGGTCGCCGTTCGACCTGCGGGTGGCGTGCCCGGTGACCGCATCCCACGAGACGAACGGCCCCAGGAGCACCAGCGTCCAGAACGCCCGGTAGCCCCGCCACAGCGCCCGCGCCCGTCCGGCGCGATCGGGTCCGGCATCCGCGACTTCGCGCCGGAGGTCGGCAATGGTCGGAGCCACGACCGTCTCGAAGACCCGCGCGCTGAAGACGACCCTCGCCACCTTCAGCAGCGTCGTGCCCGGTTGACGCGGTCCGCTGTCGCGTGTGGTCATGGCTGCGTCTCCGCCGCGAGTTCGCGCGCGTACGCCGTCCACGCGCGCAACACCCGCTGACCCAGGGCCGTCGGCCGGTAGATCCGGCGCGGCAGTCCGATGCCCGCCGCCGGCAACGGCTCCTGCTCGGACTGCAGCAGCCCCTTGGCCTCCATCCGGCCCAGCGTCACGTAGACCGTCCCCCGCTTCAGCGCCCCGTCGGAGCGTTCGACGAGCTGGAGACCGTACATCGGCCCGCCCGTCGCCAGGAGCTCCAGAATCAGCCGTTCCTTCCTTGGCAGCGTCATGGCCAAAGTATTACATAAAGTAAGACCTATAACAATTGAATATTATTGGCTTCAGCCGCCGCGAAAGGTCAAGCTTGACATGTGATGCACATGCACGCATGCTGATCACATGTCCAAGATGGTTCAGATCCGGCACGTCCCGGACGCCCTGCATCGCACGCTCAAGGCCCGGGCGGCCGACTCGGGGCAGACGCTGTCCGATTACCTGCGGGCCGAGCTCGAGCGGCTGGCGGCGCGGCCCACGCGCGAGGAAATGCTGGTCAGGCTCCACAGCCGAAAGCACGTCACCCTGAAGACACCCGCGGCCGCGGTCGTCCGCGAGGAGCGCGAGTCCGCGTGATCGTCGTCGATGCGTCCGCTCTGTTGGAACTGCTGCTGCAGACGCCGCTCGGCGCGCGGGTCGAGGATCGTCTCTTTCGCGACGGGGACGCGTTTCACGCGCCGCACCTCGTCGACGTCGAGATCGTCCAGGCCCTTCGACGCCTCGTGCGGGCGGGTGAGGTGGGTTCGAGCCGAGCGGTCGAAGCGATTGCGGATCTCACCGATTTCGATCTCCAGCGTCACGCCCATCTGGATCTGCTGGGGCGTGCGTGGATGCTGCGAGACAACATCACCGCCTACGATGCCATGTACGTCGCCCTGGCCGAGGCGATCGATGCGCCGATCGTCACCTGCGACGCACCGCTCGCCAAGTCCGCCGGACACCGCGCCCGGATCGAAGCGATCGCCTGAACCCCCGCCGGCTCAGGCCCGCTTCGTCCCCCGCAGCGCCTCGGGGCGGAGCGGCAGCGAGCGGACGCGGGTGCCGGTGAGCGCAAAGAGCGCGTTCGCCACCGCCGGCGCGATCGGCGGCAGCCCCGGCTCGCCCACGCCACCAGGTGCTTCTCCGCTCTTCACAATGTCCACGTCGACCAGGGGCATCTCGTCGATCCGCATCATCTTGTACGTGTCGAAGTTCCCCTGGACCACGTGGCCGTCGGCCAGCGTGATCTCCTGATAGAGCGCGGCCGTCAGCCCCGAAGCCACCGCACCCGACATCTGCTGATGCACGATGCCGGGGTGGATCACCTGGCCGGCATCGACCGTGCACCAGACATGGTGCACGCGGACCTTCCCGCCCTCGAGCGAGACCTCGGCCACCTGCGCGACCACCGTCCCCTTGTTCTCGTGGATCGCAAGGCCGCGCGCGTGGCCCGCGGGCAGCGGCTTCCCCCACCCGGACTTCTCGCCCGCCACCTCCAGCACGCGACGCTGGCGCGGCTGATCCGCGAGCAGGTCGTGCCGGAAGTCGAACGGGTCGCGCCCGGCGGCGTGCGCCAGTTCGTCGATGAACGACTCGAAGAAGAACAGGTTCTGCGACGGCCCCACCGATCGCCAGTGGCCGGTCGGCACGCCGAGGTCCGGCATCCCGTACTCCACGAGGAAGTTCGGGACGGCGTAGCGCATGTTCATGATCCCGTCCACGGCGTTGTCGTCCACCCCGCCCGGCTTGCCCCGTCCGGTGGCGCTGAGCGGCTGCGCGACCACTCTCGCCTTGAGCGCGACGAGCCTGCCCGCCGCATCCAGTCCGCCACTGAAGCGGACGAACGCGGCCGGGCGATACAGGTCGTGGCGCATGTCCTCCTCGCGCGTCCAGGTGACCTGCACCGGCTGGCCCAGCTTCTTCGAGAGATGGACCGCGTCTTCTACGAAGTCGGTCCGGCTCCGTCGTCCCCAGCCGCACCCGAGGTGCATCACGTGCACGGTGACCTGCTCGGACTTCAGGCCCGTGAGCCGCGCGGTGGTCCCCTGAGTGCCCTGCGGATTCTGGGTCGGCGCCCACACCTCCGCGCGGTCCGCCCGCACGTGCGCCGTGCAGTTCATCGGCTCCATCGTCGCGTGCGCCAGGTACGGGGCCTCGTAGTCCGCCTCGACCCGCTTCGCCGCCGTCGCCAGCGCGGCGTCCGCATCGCCGTCGGTGCGGCCGGCGACAGCCTTGCGGTTCGCCGCCTGCCGGAGCTCGGCAGAGATGTCGGCGGAGCTCATCGCGAAGCCGCCGCTCCACTGCACGTCCAGCGCCTTCGCCCCCTGGAAGGCCGCCCACGTGTGGTCGGCCACCACGGCAACGCCGGTCGGGATCTGGACGACGTCGCGCACGCCGGCGACGCGGCGGGCCCGCGTGTCGTCGACGCTCGTCAACGACGCGCCGAACAGCGGGGCGTGCACCACCGTCGCGAAGCGCATCCCCGGCACCCGGACGTCGATGCCGTACTGCGTCCGCCCGCACACCTTGTCGTGCACGTCCACCTGCTGCGGACTCGTGCCGATGATTCGGAACTCGGCGGGCGTCTTCAGGCGCGGATCGGACGGCACGGGCAGCTCGCTCGCCGCATCGGCCAGCTTGCCGTAGCCGAGGCGCTGTTTCGAGCCGTTCCGGGACACGTAGCCGCTCTCGGCGCGGCACGAGGCCACCGGCACCTTCCACCGCTCGGCGGCCGCCCGCACGAGCATCTCCCGCGCGGTCGCTCCCGCCTTGCGCAGCGGCATCCACGCGCCGTTGCGCACGCTGCCGCTGCCGACCGTGATCTGCCGGCCGTACTTGTGTGGATCCGCCTCAGCCTGGATCACGCCGACCCGGCTCCAGTCGGCCTCCAGTTCGTCGGCCACGATCATCGGCAGGCTGGTGCGAACGCCCTGGCCCATGTCGGCCTTTCCGACCCAGATGGTGACGGCGCCGGTCTCGTCCACGCGGACGAAGACGTTCGGCTGGAGCGGCGCGTCCGCGCTCGGATTCCACGGACGGTCGGGCAGATAGACGCCCAGCATCAGACCGCCGCCCGCCATGCCGGTCACCTTGAAGAACTCGCGCCGATCGATCTTCCAGACGTCGTCCATGGCTCATCCCTCCTGCGCGGCGCGGTGGATGGCCTGCCGGATGCGGTCGTAGGTGCCGCATCGGCAGATGTTGCGGGACATGACCTCGTCGATATCCGCGTCGGTCGGGTGCGGGTGGGCCGCCAGCAGCGCGGCCGCCTCCATGAGCATCCCCGACTGGCAGTACCCGCACTGCGGGACTTCCTCGGCGATCCACGCCTTCTGGAGGGGATGCGTGACGTCGGGCGACAGCCCTTCGATGGTGACAATCTCGCCGGTGGCGGCCACGGACACCGGGATCTGGCACGAGTGCACG
>JAGWRA010000115.1 GCA_028876655.1 Acidobacteriota bacterium
GACGCCGGCCTGCTGCCGGTGACGCCGGCGCCGCCGCACCGCTCGGCGGCGGGCGACCTCGTCGATCTCGGCCTGGTCGGCGAACCGGCGGGCCGGGAGCGGCCCGACCTCGTCGACGACCTGCTCGGCCGCGGCTACACGCCGGTCGTGGCCAGCATCGGCAGCGGGCCGGGTGGACAGTTGTTCAACGTGAACGCCGACACGATGGCGGCCGCGCTGGCCGTCCGGCTCGAGGCCGCCGCCCTGCTGCTGGCAGGGACGACGGCCGGCGTGCTGGACGAGGCGGGCGGCACGATCGCCCGGCTGACGGGCGCCGAGGCGGATCGGCTGATCACCGGTGGCCAGGCGACGGCCGGCATGATCGCCAAGCTCCGCGCCGGTCTCGACGCCCGCCGCCAGGGCGTACCGGCCGTCGCGATCGTCGACGGCCGGTCGCCGGAACCGTTCGCCGACGCGGCACGGGGCCTGGCAGGCGCCGGCCGGACGCAGCTCGGCGAGGCCGCCACGGGTTCCCCGCAGAAGGAGATCGCATCCAGCCATGTCAGTCGCTGAAGACGTCCAGTCGCTCGAGTCGCGGTACATCCTGCAGCTGTACCGCCGCACGCCGATCGTGCTGACCGAAGGACGGGGTGTCGTCCTGCGCGACCAGGATGGCCGGGAGTACCTCGACTTCATCTCGGGCATCGGCGTCACGTCGCTCGGCCACGGCCATCCGGCGCTCGTCGCCGCGATTGCCGACCAGGCGCAAACGCTGCTGCACACGTCGAACCTCTACTTCCACCCGCTGCAGGGGCAGGTCGCCGAGCGCCTGGCGGCCCTCTCGGGGCTGCCGCGCACCTTCTTCTGCAACAGCGGCGCCGAGGCCGTCGAAGCCTGCGTCAAGTTCGCGCGGCGCTACTGGTTCTCGCAGGGGACGCCGCGTCCGGGCTTCGTCGCGCTGGCGCATTCGTTCCACGGCCGCACCTGCGGCGCCGTCTCGCTCACCTGGAACGAGCACTACCGGCAGCCGTTCGAGCCGCTGCTGCCCGGCGTCACCTTCGTCGATCCGGACGATCCCGACGCCCTGCTGGCGGCGGTCTCGGAGTCGACGGCGGCCGTCATCGTCGAGGCGATCCAGGGAGAAGGCGGGGTGCGGCCGTTGTCGCCCGCCTTCGCGCGGGCCGTGGGCGACGCCTGCCGGCGGACGGGCGCGCTGCTGATGGCCGACGAGGTGCAGTGCGGCCTCGGCCGGACGGGCCATCCGTTCGCCTACGCCACGCTCGGCCTCGAACCGGATCTGGTGGCCGTCGGCAAGGCGCTCGGTGGTGGCGTGCCTGTCGGCGCGGCGCTGGCCAGCGAGGCCGTCGGCGGCGCGCTCACCTACGGCGACCACGGCAGCACGTACGGCGGCAACCTGCTCGCCTGCCGTGCGGCGCTCGTCTTCCTGCAGGAACTGGTCGACGGCGGCCTGCTCGCCCACGTCGGCCGCGTCGGCGCGCGCCTCACGGCGGCGCTCGACGCCCTCGCCGCACGGCGGCCGTCGGTCGTCACGCGGCGCGGCGCCGGGCTCATGCAGGGGCTCGAGCTGCGGACCGACGCGGCGCCGGTCGTGGAGGCGGCGCTGCGACGCGGCCTGCTCGTCAACCGCACCGCGCAGACGGTCGTGCGGCTGCTCCCGCCGCTGACCATCGCCGACGCGGACATCGACCGCGGGGTGGCGCTGCTCGAAGAGGCGATCGCGGACGTCGAGAAGGAGAGGACGGCATGAATCAGATCCTGGAGTTCGCACCCGCTGCAGGCCGATCGGAGCGGCCGGCCGTCGACGCGCCGGCAGCCCTGCAGCCGGCGGCGCTGCGCGTGGCGACGCCCGACGACGGGCCGGGCATCCTGGCGCTGATCGCGACGCACCTCGAGGAAGGGCACCTGCTGCCCCGCACGCTGAGCGACATCACGACCCACGCGCACCGGTTCGTCGTGGCCGATCGCGGCGGCGCGGTCGTCGGCTGCGCCGAGCTGGCGCCGCTCGGCGCGGATCTCGCCGAGGTCCGCTCGCTGGTCGTCGACGCGTCCGAGCGCGGCAGCGGGCTGGGGCGCGCGCTGGTCGCGGCGCTGTGGCATCGGGCCGCGGAGGTCGGCTTCCGCCGCCTGTGCGCCTTCTCGCACGCGCCGGGCTGGTTCGTCCACATGGGGTTCTCGCTGGTGCCGCACGTCTGGCTGACCGAGAAGGTGCTCGCCGACTGCGTGCGGTGCCCGCTCTTCCGGGCGTGCGGGCAGTACGCGGTCGTCGCGTCGCTGGACGATCCGACCGGCCCCGCCGTGCGCGGCGCCTCGCGGCCGTCATGACGCGCGTCGTGCCCGTCGCGGGCGGCATCACGGCGCCGGCCGGCTTCCGCGCGACCGGCGTTCACTGCGGCATCAAGGCGAAGGGGCTCGATCTCGCCGTGATCGTCCCCGACGCGCCGGCGGCGGCGGCGGCCGTGTTCACGGTGAACCGCGCGCAGGCGGCTCCCGTGCAGGTGTCGCGGGATCACCTGCAGCGGACCGGCGGGCGCACCGCGGCGGTGGTCGTCAACAGCGGCTGCGCGAACGCCTGCACCGGCGAGGACGGCGTGCGGGTCGCCCGCGAGATCGCGGCCCACGCGGCCCGGCACGCCGGCTGCCGGCCCGACGAGGTCTTCGTCGCCTCCACCGGCGTGATCGGCGTCGCCCTCGACGGCGGCCGCGTGGCGGCCGGGCTCGATGCGGCGTTCGCCACGCTCGACGCGCCCGGCGGGCAGGACCTGGCGGCGCAGGCCATCATGACGACCGATCCGTTCCCGAAGGCGCACGCCGCGCGCGTCGAGACGGCCGGCGGCGCGTGCACGATCGGCGGCATGGCGAAGGGCTCGGGGATGATCGAGCCCCGCATGGCGACCATGCTCGCCTTCCTGACGACCGACGCGCGGATCGCGCCGGCCCTGCTGCAGCGGGCGCTCCGCGAGGCCGTCGACGTCACCTTCAACGCGATTACGGTCGACGGCGAGTGCTCGACCAACGACTGCGCGTTGGTGCTGGCCGGCGGCGCGAGCGGCGTCACGATCGAGGCGCCGGCGTACGCCGCGTTCGTGGAGGGCCTGCGAACGGTCTGCGAGCGGCTCGCGCTCGACATCGTCCGCGGCGGCGAGGGGGCGACCAAGCTGGTGACGGTGCGGGTCACCGGCGCCGCGACGGCCGACGAGGCGCGGACGGCGGCCCGGGCGATCGCCAACTCGCTGCTGTGCAAGACGGCCATTCACGGGGCCGATCCCAACTGGGGCCGGTTCATCGCCGTCGCCGGGCGGGCCGGCGTGGCGTTCGCGCTCGACCGGGCCACGATGGCCGTCGGTCCCACGGTGCTGTTCAGCCACGGCCGGCCGCACGACGAGCGGGCGCCCGAGGCGGCCGCCCGGCTGCGCGAGAAGGAGATCGAGGTGACGGTCGACCTCGGGGCCGGCGGCGCCGGGGAGGCGACCGTCTGGACGTGCGATCTGAGCGCCGACTACGTACGAATCAACGCAGACTACCGGACGTGACCATGACCCACACGCGCCTCGGCGTCACGCCGCTCCACCGGCTGCAGAAGGACTTCCTGTCGGTGCTCGACCTGCAACCGGACGACCTCCTCCGGGTGCTCGAGGTCGCCGCCTGCCTGAAGGACGACCGGCGCCGCGGCCGCCAGATGCTCACCGCGCACGTCCTCGGCGGCCGCCACGTGGCGCTGCTCTTCGACAAGCCGTCGCTCCGGACGCACTCGACCTTCCAGATCGCGATTCACGAGCTGGGCGGCCAGGTGCTCGACCTCCAGCCGGGCGTGGCGCTCAGCTCGCGCGAGCCGCTCGTCGACGTGGCGCGCAACCTGGCCCAGTGGGTCGACGCCGTCGTCATCCGCACCTTCTCCCAGCAGGTGCTCGAGGCCTTCGCTGCCGCGGCGCCGCAACTGCACATCATCAACGCACTCACCGACCAGGAGCACCCGTGCCAGGCGCTGGCCGACTTCCTGACGCTCCGCGAGCGCTGGGGACGGCTGGCCGGGCGGACGCTCGCCTTCATCGGAGACGGCAACAACGTGGCGGCGTCGCTCGCACATGCCGGCGCGATGCTCGGCGTGCACGTCCACGTCGCGAGCCCGGCCGGCTACGAGCTGCCGGCCGCCGTGGTCGAGCAGGCCCTGGCGGTGGCCCGGCCCGACACCCGCGTGCGCCTGTTCCGCGATCCGGTGGAAGCGGTCGCGGGGGCCGACGCCGTCTACACCGACGTCTGGACGTCGATGGGCCAGGAGGACGAGGCGGAAGGGCGCCGCGCGGCGTTCGCGCCCTATCAGGTGAACCAGGCGCTGATGGACGCCGCGGCCCCCGACGCCGCGTTCCTGCACTGCCTGCCCGCCCACCGCGGCGAGGAAGTGAGCGCCGAGGTGCTCGATTCGCCGGCCTCGCTCGTCTTCGAGCAGGCGGACAACCGCCTCCACACGCAGAAGGCGCTGCTGCTGATGCTGCTGGCCCCGCAGGCGGCCGCCGACTACTGCAGCCCGGACTAGCGCCCGCGGCGTATAATTCTCCTCGCGTCACGCTTCAGCCCGCGCCGGCGGCGGGCGTCCCTCCGCGTGACCTGCCACGTGCCATGACCGATCACCAGCCCTGGCTGGCCAGCTACGACCCCGGCGTTCCCGTCTCGCTCGAGCCGTACCCCGAGCGCACGCTGCTCGACTACCTCGGCGAGACGGCGCGCGCGCGGCCCGAGCACCCGGCGGTGATCTTCAAGGGCCGGCGCGTCACGGCGGGCGAGATCGACCACCTCAGCGATCAGTTCGCGGCGGCGCTGGCCGATCTGGGCGTCCGCAAGGGGGACCGGGTGGCCCTGATGCTGCCCAACTGTCCGCAGTTCATCATCGCGGAGTTCGGCGCCTGGAAGGCCGGGGCGGTCGTCGCGCCGCTCAACCCGATCTACACGGCGGCGGAGATCGAGGGGCCGCTGCGCGAGTCGGGCGCGAAGGTCGTCGTCACGCTGACGCCGTACTACGAGCGGGTGAAGTCGGTGCAGGCCGCCGCCGGCGTGCAGACCGTCGTCGCGACGAACATCAAGGAATACCTGCCGCCCGCGCTCCGGCTCCTCTTCACGCTGGTGAAGGAGAAGCCGGGCGGCCACCGGATCGCGCTGCAGCCGGGCGACCACTGGTTCGCCGACCTCCTGCGGGCGCACGCGGGACGGACGGCGCCGGGGCCCCGCCCCGGGCCGGCCGATCCGGCCGTCATCCTCATGAGCGGCGGCACCACGGGGACGCCGAAGGGGGTGCTCGGCACGCACGCCGCGTTCGTCCAGGCCGGGATGCAGCTGCTGGCGTGGAACCGGGCGATCTTCACCGACTGGCAGGACATCGTCATGCTGCCGCTGCCGCTGTTCCACGTCTACGCGAACGTCGGCGTCCAGAGCCTGGCGATGGTCTCGCACGCGCCGCTGGCGCTGGTCCCCGACCCGCGCGACACGCACGACCTGCTGCGGACGATCGACCGCGTGCGCCCCGCGTTCTTCACCGGCGTCCCCACGCTGTTCATCATGATGCTGAACCATCCCGACGTGCAGAAGCACCGCGTGGACTTCAGCTCGATCAAGATCTGCTTCTCGGGCGCCGCGCCGCTGATGGCCGAGACGAAGAAGCGCTTCGAGGCCCTCACGGGCGGCCGCCTCATCGAAGGCTATTCGCTGACCGAGGCGATGATGGCCTGCACGGTGAACCCGCTCGAGGGGACGAACAAGGTCGGGTCGGTCGGCCTTCCGCTGCCCGACGTCCAGGTCCGGATCTTCGACGTGGACACGGGGACCACCACGCTGCCCGTGAACGAGATCGGCGAGATCGCCATCTGCGCGCCGCAGCTGATGCGGGGATTCTGGGGCCAGGAGGAGGAGACGGCCGGCGTGCTCCGCCACCATGCCGACTCCGGCGTCTGGCTGCACACCGGCGATCTCGGCTACCTCGACCGCGAGGGCTATCTCTTCATCGTCGACCGCAAGAAGGACCTGATCAAGACGAGCGGATACCAGGTCTGGCCGCGCGAGGTCGAAGAGGTGGTCGCCACGCATCCGGCCGTGGCCGAAGTGGGCGTCGCCGGCGTGTCGGACCCGGTCCGGGGCGAGACGGTGAAGGCGTGGGTCGTGCTGCGCACCGGCCACACCCTGACCGTCGAGGAACTGCGGACGTACTGCCGGCAGCGGCTCGCCCCCTACAAGGTCCCCACGCAGGTCGAGTTCCGCTCCAGCCTGCCCAAGACCATGGTCGGCAAGGTGCTCCGTCGCGCCCTGGTGGCCGGAAAGGCCTGAGCACGCCATGCCTCTCTCCCTGCCCTTCCGGCGGATCCTCGTCCACGTCGACGCGACGGCCACCGCGCAGCCGGCACTCGATCGGGCGCTGGACCTCGCCGGTGCCGCCGGCGCCAGCGTGACGCTGGTGGACGTGCTGCCGACGCCGCCGGCCTTCTCGAGGCTGCTCGTGCCACCGGAGCTGCGCGACCTGCTGCGGCAGCGCCGGGCCGACGACCTCGAGGCGCTGAGGGCCTCCCTCGCCCCCCGCCGCGTGCCGGTGACGGCCGCGCTGCTCGAGGGACCGATCGCCGTCGCGCTCGTCCGCGAGGTGCTCCGGGGAGGGCACGATCTGCTGATGCGATCGCACGGGGTCAGCCCCGGCCAGAAGCGGCCGCACCAGTTCGGACCGATCGACATGCAGTTGCTGCGGCAATGCCCCTGCCCCGTCTGGCTGGTCCAGCCGGGAGTCGGCCGGCTGGAACGGATCGTGGCCGCCGTCGATCCGGTGGGCGTCGACGCGGATCACGAAGACCTGAACGACCGTGTCCTGACGATGGCCGCCGCCCTCGCCCGCGAGGAGCAGGCCGCGCTGCTGGTGCTGCACGCCTGGAACCCGTTCGCGGCCCACCTGCTGCGGAGTTACATGAAACCCGCCGAGGTGCAGGGTTACGTCGAGGCGGCGCAGGAGACGGCCAGGACGGCGTTCGACGAGCTGCTGGCGCGCCATGCCGGCGTGCTGCAGGGGGCGCAGCCGCACCTGGTGCGCGGCGACGCCGGCTGGCTGATCCCCCGCTTCGCGCGGGCGAAGCAGGCCGACCTCGTGGTGATGGGAACCGTCGCGCGGACCCGGGTCAGCGGCTTCATCATCGGCAACACCGCCGAGCGGGCGCTGATGGGGCTCCGCTGCTCCGTCCTCGCGATCAAGCCGGCCGGCTTCATCTGCCCGATCACGACGGACGAATCCTGACCGATCTCCTGACCTCCTGCCCCTCCTGCGGGACCGTTCCTCCTGATCTCCTGGTCTCGTGTGAGCACCTCAGCGCAGCCGCAGCAGCACGATCACCGCCAGCGCGTACACCGCCATCATCCCCAGCGAATCCCAGGACACGCGGTACGGCTTCCGGCTCGCCCGGAACGTCAGGCCGATGATCGCCACGGCGCTCATCACGATCGCCGCCGTGGCGGTGACCAGGTGCTGCGGGGTGACCGCCGCCAGCAGCCGGCCCTTCGTGTACAGCACGTCGTCGATCCCGAGAATCGCAATGTTGAACAGGTTGCTGCCGAACAGGTTCGACGCCGCCATGTCGAGCGCGCCGATCCGCAGCGCGGCCGCCGAGACCGCGATCTCCGGCAGCGACGTCGCCATGGCGACGAAGAACGTGCCGACGAAGCTCTGGCCGAGGCCCGTCATCGCCGCGATCTCGGCGGCGAGCTCGGGCAGCGCCACCGCCGCGACGACGAGCACCACCGCGTTCACGGCGTAGAGGATGGCCGCACGCCGGACCGGGACGTCCTTGTAGCGGAGATCCTCGGCGAGCTCGCGGCTCGCCTGGGCCAGGCGCTTCTGCTCGGCCACGAAGATGACCTTCATGGCGAGCACGTAGACGCCGAGGGACAGCAGGCTGCCGATCCCGATCCAGCCGAGCTGCGGGAGCTCGGCGCCCGCCTCCATGCCCAGCAGGACGAGCCCCAGCATGATGATGCCGAACCCCGCCGAGATCACGTGCCCCTGATGGATGCGCGCCGACAGCGGCTCGGGATTCCGGATGTCGAGCATCGACAGGATCAGCAGGTTGAACATGCAGCTGCCGAGCACGTCGCCGACCGCGATGTTCGGCAGGTCGAAGATCACCACCGAGCTGACGCCGGTCAGCAGCTCCGGCAGCGACGTGACCGACGCCATCAGGATGACGCCGATCCAGGTGCCGCCGAGCCCGGTCTTCTCCCCCAGCACGTCGCCGTGAATCGACAGCTGCGTGCCGGTGAAGAGGATCGTGGCGGTGCACGCGATGAACGCCAGCCAGGTCATCATGAGAGACGCCACCGCCTGACGGCCTTCTCCAGCTCGACGGCCAGCAGGACCGCCAGGCCGATGCCAACGCAGAGTCCCAGGCCGGCCGCCGACAGCGGGACGGTCCCGAGAAAGGTCTGGAACACGGGCACGTAGATCACCATCAGTTGCATCCCCGCCATGCCGGCGACCGCGGCCAGCAGCATCGGATTCGACCGCAGACCGATCGCCAGCAGCGACTCCCGCGACGACCGGATGGCGAGCGCCTGCGCGAGCTGGCCGAACGTGAGGGCCGTGAAGACGATCGTCTGCCAGGTCGGATCGTCGGCGGCCCACCGCGAGTAGCCCGGCAGGATGCTCAGGCCGCCGATGAGCAGGCCGATGAACACGATGTGCGCCCAGGTGGCCCGGTCGAAGATCCCCTCACCGGTCGGGTACGGCGGCCGGCGCATCGTGTCGGGCTCGGCCGGCTCGACGCTGAGCGCGAGCGCGGGCGGCCCGTCGGTCAGCAGGTTGATCCACAGGATCTGGATCGGCAGCAGCGGCAGCGGCATGCCGGCGAGCGGGCCGGCGATCATGACCAGGATCTCGCCGAAGTTGCTCGCCAGGATGAAGCGGACGAACTTCCGGATGTTGTCGAAGATGACGCGCCCTTCCTCGACCGCCGCGACGATGCTCGAGAAGTCGTCGTCCTGCAGCACCATGTCGGCGGCGTCCTTCGCCACGTCCGTTCCGGTGATCCCCATGGCGACGCCGATGTCGGCCCGCTTCAGCGCCGGCGCATCGTTGACGCCGTCGCCGGTCATCGCCACCACGTGGCCGCGCGCCTGCAGCGCCTGGACGATGTTCAGCTTCTGCTCCGGCTGCACGCGCGCGTAGATGCCGACCCGTTCGACCAGACCGGCCAGATCCTCCTCCGACGCCTCGGCCAGCTCCGATCCGGTGACGACGCCGCCGTCCGCCGGCAGGCCGATCGCCCGCGCCACCGCCTCCGCCGTCAGCGGATGATCGCCGGTGATCATGACCGGGCGGATGCCGGCCCGCCGGCAGGTCTCCACCGCGTCGCGCACCGCCGGCCGGGGCGGGTCCATCAGGCCGACCATCCCTGCGAACGTCAGGTCGTGCTCGAGCGTCCGGACCGGGGGCTCCTCCACGAACGTCCGGTAGGCCACGGCGAGCACCCGCACGCCGTCGGCGGCCAGGCCGTCGTGGGCGTTCTGGATGCGGTGCCGCCAGCCCCCGGTCATCGGTTCCGTCCGGTCGTCCGCGCGGACCGACGTGCAGCGATCGAGGAGCGCCTCGACGGCTCCCTTGGTGAACGAAACCCACGGGACGCCGGCGACCACGTTGGCGGCCGGTCCCGTGACGCGCGCCGCGTCGTCCTCCACGCGATGCAGCGTCGTCATCCGCTTGCGGTCGGAATCGAACGGCACCTCGTCGGCGCGCGGCAGCGCGCGCGTCAGCGCCCGCTTGTCGAGTCCGAACCGCGACGCGGCCTCGACGAGTGCCGTCTCCGTCGGATCGCCGATCGCGTGACTGTCGCCCTCCTCGGGCAGGTGCGCATCGCTGCACAGCGCGCCGCCGACCAGCAGCAGCGCCACCGCCCCGTCGACCGCGGGCCGCGCGCCGGCCGTCAGGTCGCGTCGGCCGTCCGGCGGCTCCGCCACTACGGCCGTCATCCGGTTCTCGGTGAGCGTGCCGGTCTTGTCGCTGCAGATGACCGTCACGCCGCCGAGCGTCTCGACCGCCGTCAGCTTGCGGATGAGCACCCGGCGCTTCAGCATGCGGCGCGCGCCGAGCGCCAGCCCGATCGTGACCACCGCCGGCAGCCCTTCGGGCACCGCCGCGACCGCCAGGCTCACCGCCGTGACGAACACCAGCGTCAGGCTCTCGCCGCGCGCGAGGCCGATGACGAACAGCACCCCGACGAGCGCGAGCGCCAGCACCGCCAGCCGCCAGCCGAGCCTGTCGAGCCGCCGCTGCAGCGGCGTCGCCTGCCGCCCGACGGCGCCCATCAAACCGGCCACGCGCCCCAGTTCGGTCCGCATCCCCGTGCCGGTGACGACCATCTCGCCGCGGCCGTACACGACGGTCGTCCCCATGTACGCCATGTTGCGGCGGTCGCCGATCGTCGCGTCCGCATCGAGCATGCGGGCCGGGTCCTTGTCGACGGGCTGCGACTCGCCGGTGAGCGCCGACTCTTCGATCCGGAGGTTCGCCGAGGATAGAAGCCGTCCGTCGGCCGGCACGCGGTCGCCGGCCGCCAGCAGCACGATGTCGCCAGGGACGAGCTCTCGGGCCGATGCCTCGACGACCCGGTGCGCGCGGCGGACGACGACGCGCGGCACCGCCAGCCGCTTCAGCAGCGACAGCGCCTGTTCGGCACGGTATTCCTGACTGAAGCCGAGTGCCGCGTTCAGCACGAGGATGGCGGCGATCGCAATGGCGTCTTCGACGTCGCCGAGCGCCGCCGACACGCCGGCCGCGATCACGAGCAGCAGGATGAGGGCGTTGCCCACCTGGTCCCACAGCAGGGCGATCAGCCGGCGCCCTTCGCGTCCGGCGAGTTCGTTCGGGCCGTGCTGCGCCAGCCCGGCCTGCACGTCGTCCGCGTCCAGTCCCCGCGCGGGATCGACCTCCAGGGTGCGGCAGACAGCGGCGGCCTCCTGAACGTGCCAGTCCGGGCTCGCTGGATCGGCGACCGTGCCGGGCGGATCCGGTGGCGCGGCGGAGGTGGAGTCGGGCTGCGACAGGGGTGATGGGTCCATGCGGTCTCGATGTCCGGCGCACGCGTGCACGGACGGGCCCGCGACACCTTCCGCTCGCGCGGACCCGCTGGTAAGATGCGGAGGCGAGGCCGGCGCTGCCCCGCACTCCGTCAACTCATGTCATGGGTACTCCCCGACGGCGCAGCCCGTCAACCCGACGCGTCCGGCCGGTCCCGGAGCGGCTGTACCGCCGCCTGCAGGCGACGCCGCTCGGGGACGTGCTGCTGCTCGCCTCGCGTGACGGCCTGTGCGCACTGGAGTTCCTGAAGCCGCAGCGGATGGCCCGGCTGCAGGCGCGGTTGAGGCGCTGGTTCCCGCCGGTCGAGATCGTCGATGAGGAGTGCCGGTGGCTGCGCGCGGCCGATCGCTGGCTGCGTGCCTACTTCAGCGGGCGGATGACGACCCCGGCCGCGCTGCGCCTGGACCTGCGCGGGGCGCCGTTCGAACGACGGGTCTGGCAGGCGTTACTGGAGATCCCGCTCGGGGAAACGCGCACGTACGGACAGCTGGCGCGCCGGCTGGGCGCCCCGCGCGCAGCCCGGGCCGTCGGCGCCGCCAACGGCCAGAACCCGGTGAGCATCATCGTTCCCTGCCACCGGGCCGTCGGCGCGGACGGGTCACTGGTGAAGTACGGCGGCGGACTGCAGCGCAAGCGGTGGCTGCTGGATCACGAGGCCGGAAAGTTCAGGCCCCGGAGCCCGTAGCCCGCAGCCCTTACTTCGTGAAAATCGCCTTCGGAATCGACATGTGCACGCCGACGTTCCCGTCGACCAGCTGCGTGATCGACAGGTCGGCCGCCACGCTCGACAGCATGTAGGCGTCCTCGTGCGAGAGGTGATGGACCTCCATCAGGTACTTGATCATCTCGCGCACCGCGATCTTCGTCGCCACCACGAGATCCTTGTCCATGCCCATCGTGATGACCCGCGTCGGCGTCTCCGCGCGCGGCCACTGCAGGTGCATGTCCTTGCGGACGATGAACTGGAAGGTCCCGGTGAGGGAGGTCTCGAGCGCCGTGATGTCCACCTCGCCGTCGCCCTGCCCGGCGTGCCCGTCTCCGACCTCGAAGAGGGCGCCCGGGGCGTGGACCGGGATGTAGAGCGTCGTCCCGGCCACGAGATCCTTGTTGTCCAGGTTGCCGGCGTTGATCCACGGCGGCGCGCTGCTGATCCGGCCGGCCGCCGGAGGCGGCGCGTCGCCCATGCTGCCGAAGAAGGGGTGCAGCGGGATGACGACCCCCGGCGCGAAGTCCGCCACCATCTTCTCGCGGTCGAGCGGGATGATCTTCATCCGCGACTCCTGGAAGTCCTCGGGCAGGAAGCCGCTGCGCGGGCCGAAGGCGTTGTAGGCGTAGGGAATGTCGAGCCGGATCTTCTGGATCCGCACCTCGAGCACGTCGCCCGGCTGCGCGCCGTCGACGTAGATCGGTCCCGTCAGGATGTGGCCGCCCGGTCCCTTGTCGGTCACCTGATCGACGATCGCCTTCAGCGCCGGCTGCACCTGATCGGCCGGCACGCCTGAGGCTTCGAGCCGCGACGGCGTCGACGTGATCAGCGTGCCGATCTCGACCGTGTCACCCGACTTGATGCGCAGCACCGGATGCGCGGCGGCATCGTAGTAGCCGTACGCCACCGTCGACGGCGTCGGCAGCAGCTGGTGGAACGTCCCCGTCTGCGCCGCGGGCCGCGCGCCGGTGCCCGCCACCAGTGCCGCCAGCATCACCACGCCCAGTCCCGTTCGCGACCCTCTCGTCATGATGTCCTCGTTCGTGATCGGCATTCTTCAGCACGCGCGGGGCCCCACCCCCGCGCGGCACTGACGCCGATGCTCGCCCTCGGATCTCCTTGTCCTCGGGCTCGCATGGCCTTCGGCGAAGTGCTCGCCGCACGTTCCGGCACGTTCTTCAGCGCGCGCGGGGCCCCACCCCCGCGCGGCACTGACGCCGATGCTCGCCCTCGGATCTCCTTGTCCTCGGGCTCGGCATGGCCTTCGGCGAAGTGCTCGGTCAGCTGCCGGGCCCATCCGATCGCTACTTCGATCAGGCGGCGCTCAGCGATTTCACGTGCACGCCGGCCTTCTGCAATCCGTCGCGCAGGCGGGCTGCCAGCTCGTCCGATCCCGGCGTGTCGCCGTGGACGCAGATCGTGTCGGCGGCCAGCCGCACGATCGACCCGTCGGTCGCAACGACCATCCCCTCAGTGACCATCCGCACCGCCCGTGCGACCACCGCCTGGGGATCGTGGATCACGGCGCCCGGCGTCCGCCGCGACGCCAGCGAGCCGTCCGGCTCGTACGCGCGGTCGGCGAAGACCTCCGACGCGACACGCAACCCTTCGCGGCGGCCCGCCTCGAGGATTTGCGACCCCGGCAGCCCGAACAGGATGAGCGACCGATCGAACGCGGCGACGGCGCGCGCGATCGCCCCGGCCAGCGCGGCGTCGCGCACGGCCATGTTGAAGAGGGCGCCGTGGGGCTTGACGTGCTGCAGCCGCATCCCCTCGGCGGCGCAGGCCGCGGCCATCGCGCCGATCTGGTAGAGGATGAAGTCCTCGGCTTCCTGCGGCGTCACGTGCAGGTCGCGCCGGCCGAAACCGACCAGGTCGGGAAACCCGGGATGCGCGCCCACCGACACGCCGGCCTCGCGCGCCAGCCGCACGGTCCGGCGCATCACGGAGGGATCGCCGGCATGGAACCCGCAGGCGACGTTCGCCGACGTGATGCTGGCCATCAGCGCGGCGTCGTTGCCCAGCGTGTACACGCCGAACGACTCGCCCATGTCGGAGTTGATGTCAATGCGCATGGAGATTGGCCTCAGGCTTCAGGCTCCGGGCGACAGGCTACGGGGCCCACACCGGCAGTTGCGCCATCATCTCGTCGAGCGGCGGATGGCTGCGGTCGCGGTCCGACAGCAGCGGTACGCCCACCGGCCAGTCGATGCCGAACGCCGGTTCGTCCCATCGGAGCCCGATCTCACCGGGCCGGTCGTAGACATCCGTGCACTTGTACTCGACGATCGCCACGTCGCTCAGCACGCAGAAGCCGTGGGCGAAGCCCACCGGCACGTACAGCTGGTGGAAGTTCCCGCCCGACAGCCGCGCGCCCGCCCAGCGGCCGAAGGTCGGCGAGCCCCGCCGCACGTCGACGGCGACGTCGAAGATCTCTCCCTGCACCGCACGCACGAGCTTGTCCTGCGGATGCCGGATCTGGAGGTGCAGCCCCCGCAGCGTGTCGCGCACCGACTGCGACTGGTTGTCCTGCACGAACGGGCGGGTGATGCCGTGCGCGGCATAGCGCGCCGCCTGGAACGTCTCGACGAAGTGCCCGCGCGGGTCGCGGTGCACGTCCGGCTCGATCAGGAGCACTTCCGGCAGCCCGGTGGGCGTCACCCGCATGGCCGTCAGCCCTCGTGCTCGTGGGCGAGCAGCCGGAGGAGATACTGGCCGTACAGGCTCGACGCCATCGTCTCGCCGAGCCGCTGGAGCGCGGCCGCGTCGATGTAGCCCATCCGGTAGGCGATCTCCTCGATGCAGGCCACCATCAGCCCCTGCCGTTCCTCGATCGCCTGGATGAAGTTCGACGCCTGCAGCAGCGACTCGTGCGTCCCGGTGTCGAGCCAGGCGATCCCCCGCCCGAGCCGCTCGACATGCAGCGTCCCCCGCGTCAGGTAGGCGAGGTTCGCGTCGGTGATCTCCAGTTCGCCCCGGGCCGACGGCTTCAGGCCGGCCGCGATGCTGACGATGTCGCGGTCGTAGAAGTAGAGACCGGTCACCGCGAACGACGAGCGGGGATGCGCCGGCTTCTCCTCGAGGCTCAGCGCGTGGCCCGCCTGGTCGAACTCGACTACGCCGTAGCGCTGCGGATCGCGTACCTGATAGCCGAAGACCGTGGCCCCCCGCTCGCGGGCCACCGCCCGGCGGAGGTAGTCCTGCAGGCCGGCGCCGTAGAAGATGTTGTCGCCAAGCGCCAGCGCCACGCGATCGCCGGCGATGAACTCGCGCCCGATGAGGAACGCCTGCGCGATCCCCTCCGGCTTCGCCTGGGCGGCGTACTGAATCGACAGCCCGATCTCCTCGCCGCTCCCGAGCAGCCGCCGGAACGCCTCCTGCTCGTGGGGCGTGGTGATGATCAGCACGTCCCGGATGCCGGCCAGCATGAGGGTCGACAGCGGGTAGTAGATCATCGGCTTGCTGTACACCGGGACGAGCTGCTTGCTCACCGCCCGGGTCAGCGGGTGCAGGCGCGAACCGGTGCCGCCTGCCAGGATGATGCCCTTCATCGGTTGGATGTCCGTCGGGAATGGATCCGGGACCCGGCCGTCCACCGGGCCCGGACACGTGCAGAGGGTTCGACGGCCGCGCGGGGCGACGTCATGCGGCGGGGCGGCGCGTCAGACCGCCGCCCCCTCCGGGTACTGCAGCGCGAGCCGCAGCTCGCGCGCCAGCGATTCGACGGTGGTGCCGCCGTGCTTCCAGGCGCCGTCGGTCTCGAAGCGCAGGTCGCCGATGCGGCGCCCCCACGGGGCGATCACGCGGCCGATCGCCCGGAAGTCGGCCCGGTCGGCGTGCTCCTGGTCGAGGCGCCGCACCACGTCCGGCGCGACGCGGATGAACGCCCGGAGCGCCGTCGAGCTCTTGACGCTGTACTTCCGGCCGTTCCAGGCCGCACCGAACACCAGCGCGATCTGCTTGAAGTAGTTCACGAAGAACTTCCGGGCGTCCTCGCGCAGGGCGGCCGCCTCGCGGCCGCCGCCGAACGGCCCCTCGCCGAACAGCCGCTTCAGCTCCTGCGCCAGCGGCGCCTGCGGCACGCGGCCGTGGCCGACGCCCAGCAGCTTGATCTCGCCATGCAGCGGCGAGTCCTCGCGGTCGTTCAGCGCCCGCACGACGTCGTGCGCCAGCGCCAGCTGCTCGTCCCGGTAGAGCTGCCGACCCGACAGGCTCACCAGGTGCGACGCGTTCAGCCGTGTGTGCTTGGCGTTGATCGTGACGAACATCTGCACGATGTGGTCGTCGGGCAGCCGGTCGAAGATGATCGCCGGCACGCTGAAGTCCTCGCCGCCCAGCCGCTCGATGTCGGCGTGCAGCGCCAGCAGCCGGTGCTGCCCGTCGATCGCCCGCAGGACCCCCTCGCGCTCGGGCACCTTCAGCACGCCGAGCCGGCCGTCGCCGTCGACCGCCTGGAACGACAGCTTCTCGTCGCACGAGATGATGACCGCGCCGGGAATCGACGGCAGGTCGCGCGCCTGGCGGCACTGCTCGTAATACTGCACCAGCTCTTCGATCTTCTTCCGGATGATGTGCCGCTGGTAGGCCTTCTCGCTCGAGGCGATCCGCCGCTCGAGCAGATCCCAGTTCACCTTCGACACCGACCCGCCCCGGCTCCCGCGGACGCCCCCCTGGGGCGTCTCGCCGTAGCTGAGGACCTCGAAGCGCACCAGCTTGTCGATGTCACTGGCGGTGAGGGAAGCCTGATAGAATTGCACCCCGAATTGCTGCATGCGGATGGCGGCAACATTGATCATAGGCGGCAACCGACGATCCGGGTAGACCTCCTGAGCCGGGCTTCAAAGAGGCGAATTTTACCGGTCGCACCGCGACCTTCTCAAGGCCTTTTCGGCCGATTCCCGGACCGGCCGCAGGGCCCCCACGCCGAGCAATCCGCAGAATTACTTGTACCGGAAGGAGTTGTGGTCATGCACGGCTTCCGTCCCACGTTCCGGCGCCTCGCCGTTCTCTCGGTCCTGGCCCTCTGCCTGGGCACCGGCATCGTCGCCCAGGAGCGCCAGCCCGTCCAGCAGCAGGATCCCGAATTCGCGCGGCTGGTCCACGAGTGGACGACCCGCCCGGAGTTCATCAGCCCGCTGGTCGATCACCTGCCCGAGGTCCCCGGCATCCCGTCGCCGAAGGACGTCCTCGGCTATGACATCGGCATGCCGAAGAAGCTCACCTCCTACGAGCACATCGTCGGCTACTACCGCGCGCTGGCGGCGAAGTCGCCGCGCGTGAAGGTGATCGACATCGGCAAGACCGATGAGGGCCGCGAGCAGGTCGTCGTCTTCGTGGCCGACGCCGGGACCATCAAGAACCTCGACCAGTACCGCCAGTACCTGGCCGAACTGGCCGACCCGCGGCACCTGACCGCGGCAGAGGCGCACGCGGTCATCCTGAAGGCCAAGCCGCTGTACCACATCATGGGCGGGCTGCACAGCGCGGAGACCGGTCCGCCGGAGATGCTGATGGAGCTGGCCTACCGGCTGGCGACCGAGGATTCGCCGCTCATCCGGCAGATCCGCGACAACGTCATCGTGTCGATCACGCCGGTCGCCGAACCCGACGGCCGCGATCGGTACGTCGACTGGTACTACCGGCACCTCATCGATCAGACGAGCGACGAGGACCGGCTGCCCGGGCCGCCCTACTGGGGCAAGTACGTCCTGCACGACAACAACCGCGACATCAACTACTCGCAGGTGACGATGCGGAACCTGCTGAAGTGGTACCTGCAGTGGCACCCGCCGATCATGCACGACCTGCACGAGTCGGAGCCGTTCATGTACACCTTCAGCGGTCAGGCGCCGCAGAACCCGTCCCTCGACCCGATCCTGTACGGCGAGCTGCCGTGGTTCTCGAACTTCGAGATGGCGCAGATGGCCAAGTACGGCATGCCGGGGGTGTGGGACCACAACTTCGTCGACATGTGGTCGCCGGGCTACCTGGCGTTCATGTCGTCGAACCACAACGGCATGATCCGGATGTACGAGACGTTCGGCAACGGCGGCGCGAACACCATGCTGCGCCACATCGCGCGCCCGGGCTTCGGCGAGGGGGCGACCAAACGCGAGTGGTACCGGCCGTGGCCGCCGTACAAGGAAGTCGTCTGGTCGATGCGCGACAATACGAACTACATGGAGACGGGGATCCTCACCGCGCTCCAGCTCACCTCGACCTTCCCGAAGATCATCCTCGAGAACTTCTACAAGAAGACGATGGACTCGATCGAGGACGGGATGACGAAGGCGCCCTACGCGTACGTCATCCCCGCCGGCCAGCGCGACATGACGCGGGTTTCCCGCGTTGTCTCGCTCCTGCTGCTGCAGGGGATTGAAATCGGCCGTGCCACCGGGCCGATCGCCGTGAAGGACGCCACCTTCCCGGCCGGC
Source organism: Acidobacteriota bacterium (assembly GCA_028876655.1). Lineage (GTDB taxonomy): Bacteria > Acidobacteriota > Vicinamibacteria > Vicinamibacterales > CAVVIG01 > JAGWRA01. The sequence goes on from JAGWRA010000115.1 coordinate 18,230, forward strand.
TCGTTCGTCGTGAAGCTCAACCAGCCCTACGGGCGGCTCGCGAAGACGCTGCTCGAGCGGCAGCACTATCCCGACCCGAGCCTGAACACCTACGACGACTCGGCCTGGACGATGGGGCTCGAGAGCCACACCGACGTCAAGGCCGTCGACGACAAGGCGATTCTCGACGCCGCGGTCACCCCGGTGACCGACGCGCGGATTCCCGGCTCGGTCGCGGGCGCCGTGAACGGCGCGGCCGCGATCGCCGTCGCGCACGACGGCTCGAACAACATGATCACCCTCCGCTACGCGCTGAAGGACCTGAAGGTCGAGGCGGCCGACAAGGACTTCAAGGCCGAGGGGATCGACTTCCCGGCCGGCTCCTTCATCGTGGCCACCAGCCAGGGGGCGAACGTGGCGTCGCGGGTGCAGGAAGCGGTCGAGCAGCTCGGCCTGACGGGCGCCGCGCTCGCCGCGGCGCCGTCGGTGCCGACGCACGAGCTGAACCTGCCGCGCCTCGCCGTCTTCAGCACCTGGAACAGCACCCAGAACGTCGGCTGGGTCCGCTACGCGCTCGACCAGTTCAAGGTCCCCTACGACCTGATCTTCAAGGAGCAGGTGCGGGCCGGCCACCTGCGCGACAAGTACGACGTCATCCTCATCCCCGACCAGGGGCGGACGGCGAAGGGGCTGGTCTTCGGCATCGCACCGGTGGGCAAGCCGATCGACTACGAGCAGACGCCGCAGTTCAAGAGCCTCGGGATGTACGGGTCGTCGCCCGACATCACCGGCGGCATGGGGCTGCCCGGCGCCGAGGAACTGCACAGGTTCGTGGACGAAGGCGGGCTGCTGATCACGATGGGGGTGGCGAGCGCCATGCCGCCCGACTTCGGGATCACGCGGGACATCAACGCCGGCCACACGTCGCCGCGGTTCTACGCGCCGGGGCCGAGCGTGGACGCCGAGATCCTCCATCCCGAGAGCCCGATCTTCTACGGGTACACGCACAAGGTCCTGCCCGTGCGCTGGGCGGACGGGCCGCTGCTGCGCGTGCCGTATACCGACGAGGACACGCAGGTGCTGATGCGGTTCCCGGGCGGGGAGAAGTCGGTGCTGAGCGGCTTGATGCGCGGGGCCAACGAGCTCCACAACAACCCGGCCATCGTCGAGACGCCGGTCGGCAAGGGCCAGGTGCTGCTCTACGTCACCAACCCGATCTACCGGTGGCAGAACTTCGGCGAGTACAACATGATCTTCAACGCGCTGATGAACTTCGACGACCTCAAGGTGCCGTCGAAGCCCGCGGCGCCGACGGCCGCCGGCCACTGAGACCGCGGCGCAACCCGGACGTCCACACGACGTCCGGGTTGCGGTTCGCGGCGGATGGCGCGTCGTAACGGCTGATCATGCCGAGAGCGACGGCTGGCTGCCGCTCAGCCACTGCCCCCGCCGGCCCCAGGCCGTTCCAATCCGTCCCTTCAGCAGCACCGCCCTGTACATCAGGAACGTGAAGATCAGGTAGGCCGCGGCCGTGCCCGCCAGCGGCAGCTCGTGCTGGATCGGCCGCGTCAGCAGGCCGTAGACCATCTCGACGTGGATCCAGTACACGAAGAGCGACTCGCGCCCCATCAGCTCCATCAAGTCATGGAACTGCGAGGCCGCGTGCTGGATGGTTGAAAGCCTGACGGCCCGCGCAGCGGGCCCGCGAACGGACCGGAGCGAGCCGCGCGAGGCGAGCGAGTGCAGTGAGCCGGGGTTCGGGGCGGAGCCCCGAGTGAAGAAGTACACCGCCGCCAGCCCGAGACACATGATGCCGAGCCGCACGTCGAAGAACGCCGGTGACGTCGTCCAGAAATCGTCATGGGCGTAGAGCGACGGCCGCCAGGCCGCCCAGAGCCCGAAGGCCGTCATCGCCGCGCCGGCGAGCAGCGTCCCCGTATTGACCAGCCGTTCCCGTGACGCGTCTCGCGCCTCGTCCAGCAGCACGCCCAGGACGGCGCCGGCGAACACGAAGCCGGACCACGGGAAGAACGTGAAGTTGGTATGGCCGGGGACGGGGCGCACGTACCACTGGAAGAAGACCGGCAGCAGGCCGACGGCGGGGCTCTGCCGGACCAGCGGCGTCACGAACGCCACCGCCATCGTGACCGCCGTCAACAGGACGATCCGGCCGCGCGTCGTCCGGCCCGCCCACCAGACGAGCGTCGCGGCGACGATGGCCGGTCCCATGACGTTCAGGATGTCGACCTTGAACAGGCCGAGCACGGTCGACCCCGGGCTGGCGAGGAACGACTGCAGGCGGAAGAGGAACGCCAGGACGAAGATCTCCAGGCCGCGGCGGCAGACGGCCGAGGCCGCCGTCCGCGCGCTGCCGGACCGGCGGGTCTTCGACCCGGCCGACAGCGGCACCGCCACGCCGGCGAGGAACAGGAAGAGGGGGGCGCCGAACCCCCCGATGATGAGCGCCCAGGCGTAGGCCACGGTGCCGTGGGCACTCAGACGCGTCCACGCATCGACCGTGTGGGCCTCGATCATGACCAGCACCGCGAGTCCGCGCAGCCAGTCGAGGTACCCGCGACGGGCGCGTCCCGGAGCCGCCATGCTCAGTGCGCGCCGGCCCGGTCGGCCGCGGCGACGATGTCGTAGGTGATCTGGAGGTCGATGTCCTGCCGCAGCGAGTGCCACACCGAGCAGTACTTCTCGTGCGAGAGGGCGATGCTGCGCTCGACCGCACCGGCCTGCACGTCGCCCTGAATCGTGAAGTGCAGCGCGATGCGCTCGAAGCGGCGCGGCTCCTGATCGGCGCGCTCGCCGGTCAGCCGCGCGCGCAGCGCGACTAGCGGCTGCCGGCCCTTCGTCAGGATGTGCACCAGATCGATCGCCATGCAGCCCGCCAGGGACGCGGCCAGCATCTGCATCGGCGCCGGCCCGATCGTGCGGTCGCCGTCGAGCGTGAACTGCACGTCTTCGGCACGGGCCGTGAACTGCAGCTGGCCATCCCAGGAGAGGTCGAGCGTGACTGGCGGTTTCGTGTCGCCCATGACTGATGAGGTCTCCCCGTCGAGCCGCCGGCAGCAGCGCCGGTGCCTCTCATTCTACGTGTACGCGGCCCGCGCCAGAGCGGACGCCCTCCGGCGGTCAAGAAAACAGAACGCCCGCGCCGGATGAGCGGCGCGGGCGTCGCCGGTGCGCGTCGGGCGCCGGGCAGGCGTCAGGGTCTGGCGCTGGCCTCCTGCGGCCCGGGCTCGACGGACGGCATCGTCGTGATTTCACGCAGGCTGCGGCGCGGATGCCGCAACCAGCAGATGGCCAGCCAGGCGGCCGGCGCCGCGAGCAGCAGCCAGGAGAGGTAGTGGCCGTACTTCCCGTCGGCGCTCCAGACCTCGGTGGCGCCGTGCAGGGCCTCGCTGAACGGCAGCAGCCCCTGCTCGGTCAGCTCGTGGAAGCCCTGGATGAACACCTGCACCACGAAGGCGAACAGGAAGATGGCCGTGACCTGGAAGAAGAGGCCGAGGTTGATCCGGTGACCGTAGCGTGACCACAGCCAGGCGAGGCCCGCCGCGCCGAGCACGCCGAGCGAGGCGCCCGCCAGCCAGGCCACCGACTGGGTGAGCTGCAGGAGCAGCAGCGCCGTTTCCATCCCCTCGCGGCTGATCATCAGCAGCGTGAAGAGGAACACGCCGGCAAACGCGCGCCCGCCCGGCTGCAGGCTGGCGTTCAGGCGCAGCTCGATGTCCCCCTTCATGTGCCGGCCGGCCCGCCACATGTGGACCACCAGCCAGGCCACCGAAATCGCGGCCACGATGGCCAGCGGCCCGTCCAGCAGCTCCTGGTTCGCCGCCCGGTACAGCAGCACGCCACCGGCCAGGCTGACCGCGATGGCCGCCCCGATGCCCCAATGCACGGCGCGCACCAGCTCGTGCCGCCCGCTCTTCCGGAGATAGGCGATGCTGATCGCGACGATCAGGAACGCTTCGAGACCTTCCCGCAGAGTGATGATGAACGCATCGAGCATGACGTGGTGCCCCTCGGCGCCAAAATTGAGACCCAATCTCAATATGCTCCAGTGTACGCGAGCCCCCGGTCCGGATCAAGCGGCCCGTGCCGCCGGGGGCCGGCCCCGCCCGGCCCCCTGAGCTCGGGCATATCGCGCTCTCTCCTTGTGCCCTCCCGGAAAGCGGCCTAAGCTCGAATCATGGCCATCCGTCGAGGCGTCTTCGCGTCGCTCGTCCTGCTGCTGCTGATGTTCCCGGCCGGCGCGCGTCCCCTGGCACAGCCTCCCGCAGCCCCACCGTCCCAGCCCCCGTCGTTCCGCGCGGGGACGCAGGTCGTGGCGCTCTATGCCACGGTCACCGACCGCGACAACCGGCTCGTGCCGAACCTGACGAAGGACGACTTCCAGGTGTTCGACGAAGGGAAGCGGCAGAGGCTGACGGTCTTCAAGAACGAGGTCGAGCCGATCACCGTCGCCGTCCTGCTCGACACGAGCGCCAGCATGACGAACAACCTCGACCTGCTGCGGAACGCGGCCGAGCAGTTCCTGCTCAGGCTCCTGCCCGCCGACAGGGGGATGGTCGGCGCCTTCAACGACAAGATCCAGCTGAGCGGCCCGTTCACCTCGAGCCGCGACGACCTCATCGCCTACCTGCAGGATCTCGACTACGGCAACCCGACGCGCCTCTACGACGCCATCGACGCCGGGCTCGACCAGCTCGAGACGGTGACGGGGCGGCGCGTGATCCTGGTCTTCACCGACGGCGACGACACGGCGAGCCGCGCGAGCTTCGGGTCGGTGCTCGACCGCGCGGAGAAGGACGGCGTGATGATCTACGCCATCGGGCTGGAGAGCGAATACTTCGACGGCGTGCGCCGCGTGCGCACGAAGCCCGATCGGCGGCTGGGGAAGCTGGCGGAGGACACGGGCGGGGGCTACTTCGAGCTGAAGAAGACCAGCGACCTCGCGTCGACCTTCACGCGCGTCGCCGAAGAGCTGCACAGCCAGTACGTCCTCGGCTTCTCGCCGGCCGTCCTCGACGGCCGGCTCCACAAGCTCGACGTGAAGATCACGCGGCCCGGCATGACCGTGCGCGCGCGAAAGACGTATCTGGCGACGGCTGACGCCGTATCTCCTTCAGGCAGGTAACACCACGCCCGTGCATCCCGCTGGTGTGCGCGGGGCGCGTTCTACGCGAACGCGGCGAACGTCATCGCGGCGACGAGCAGGGCCGCCACGACCCACTCTGCCGTAGCGGAAAAGCTCCAGTCGTACATCGTCCCACCTGCCTTTCTCTCCCGGTTAGACGATGCGCCCGTACTGAAAGTTTAGCGGCCGCTCTCGCGACGATCACGCACCGTGCACGCACGGCCGTTCTGCTAGAATCGGCGCACGCATCGCGAAAGATCGCGCGCGTGTCCCGCGATCGCGCCTGCAGGTGTTCGCGAACGGCCAGTGCGGACAGCCGGGAAGCTCATGACCATGCCGAGATCCGCTTATCACCCTGGTGATCGTCCAGCCCCGAATCCGCGGTCGACGCGGTCGGTCGTCATGGCCCGCCGCGGCGTCGTCGCGACCAGCCAGCCGCTCGCGTCTGCGGCCGGGCTGCGGGTCCTGATGGAAGGCGGCAACGCCGTCGACGCGGCCGTCACCGCCGCTGCCGTCCTCAGCGTCGTCGAGCCGTCGATGAACGGCCTCGGTGGGGACCTGTTCGCGATCGTGTACGACCCGGCGTCACGGTCGCTGCGCGGCCTGAACGCCAGCGGGCGATCGGCCCGCGCGGCCTCGGCCGACGACCTCCGGGCGCGCGGCTGCGACCGCGTCCCCGAGCACGGCGCCCTGTCGGTCAGCGTGCCGGGCGTCGTCGACGGCTGGGCCCAACTGCTCGCGCGCGGCGGGACGATCCCCTTCTCGCGCGCGCTGGCGCCGGCCATCGAGTACGCGCGGCACGGGTTCCCGGTGGCGGAGATCGTCGGCGCGGAGTGGCAGAAGGCCGAAGCGTTCCTCGCCGCCGATCCGCACGCCGCGAAGACCTTCCTGCCGGCGGGGCGGGCGCCACGGCCGGGCGAGATCTTCGCCAATCCGCGTCTGGCGGCCAGCCTGGAACAGCTCGCCCTCGACGGACCGGTGGCGTTCTACCGCGGCGCGCTGGCGCAGACCATCGTGGCCGACCTGCAGCAGCGCGGCAGCCTGCTGGACGCCCGGGACTTCGCGGAGACACACGCCGACTGGGTCGAGCCGCTGCGGACGACCTACCGCGGCTACGAGGTCTGCGAGATGCCGCCCAACACGCAGGGCCTCACGGCGCTCGAGATGCTGAACATCCTCGAGGGAGACGATGTCCGCACCCTCGGCCACAATTCCGCCGCCTGCCTGCACCTGCTGATCGAGGCGAAGCGGATCGCGTTCGCCGATCGCGATGCCTACATCGCGGATCCGGCGTTCGTGCCGCCATCCGTCATCGAGACGCTGCTGTCGAAGTCGTACGCGGCGGCCCGACGGCGCGAGATCGATCCCCGCCGCGCGGCGCGGTCCTACGCGCCGGCCGCCCTCCCCGATCGGTCCGGCGCGCCCGGTGGTCCCACCGTCGAAGGACGCGATCGCGGCGACACGGTGTACCTGACCGTCGCCGACGGACAGGGACACGTCGTCTCGCTCATCCAGTCGATCTTCAACAGCTTCGGCGCCGGCATCGTCGCGGGGGACACCGGCATCGTGCTCCACAACCGCGGCTCGCTCTTCTCGCTGCAGCCCGGCCACCCCTGCGAGATCGGGCCGCACAAGCGGCCGATGCACACGATCATCCCGGCCATGGTGCTGCGGGACGGCCGGCCGTGGCTGTCGTTCGGCGTGATGGGGGGCGACCTGCAGCCGCAGGGACACGTCCAGGTGCTCGCAAACCTGATCGACTTCGGGATGAACGTGCAGGAGGCGGGCGAGGCAGCGCGCGCGCGGTCGCTCGCCGCGGGCGTGGCGCTGGAATCGGGTATCCCCTCCGACGTGCGGGCGGCCCTGGCCGCGATGGGACACACGCTCGTCGAGAGCCCGGGCGGCTTCGGCGGCTACCAGGGGATCCTGATCGACCCGGAGACCGGGGTCCTGATGGGGGGATCGGATCCGCGCAAAGATGGCGCTGCGATGGGCTGGTAGGGTTTCAAGGCCAGTGCTGGCTTGCGACCGTCAGCTGGCATGATTCAGTGGCGCCGGGGCCCCACCCCCGGCGCGAACTGACGCCGACGCCTCGCTCGGGATCTTCATGTCCCTCGCTCGGCGTGGCCTCCGGCGAAGTTCTCTTCCACCTCACCGTCTCTTCAATTCCTGAGAACCAATCCTTCAGATCCGGAAGCCGTGGCTCAGCGGGTCGTCCTCGTCGATCAGGAAGGTGTGCTCGCCGGTGATCCAGGCCGAGCCGGTGATCTCGGGCAGCACGGCAGGCAGCTCGCCCACCCTGGTCCGTCCAGCGACGCGGCCCTCGAAGCGGGTGCCGATCAGGCTCTCGTGCACGAACGGGCGGTCGTCCGACAACAGCCCCATGGCATCGAGCACGGCCATCACCGCGGCGGTGCCGGTGCCGCACGGGGATCGATCCACTTCTGCGTCGGCGAAGATCGTGATGTTGCGCAGGTCCGCCTCCGGCGATCGCGCGGGTGCGGTGAAGATGGTGCCGTAGATGCCGGTGAGGCCGGGGTCAGCCGGGTGGACGACCTTCGTGCGCGCCTCCACCAGTTGCTTGATCTCCATGCCCAGCCGGCGGAGGTCCTGCAGGCGCGACGCCTCCAGCGGAATGCCGGCCGCCTCGCTGTCGACCAGCGCGTAGAACGCCCCGCCGAAGGCGATGTCGACGGCCAGTTCCCGGCCGTTGACCTTCAGCCGCAGGCCGGCCTGCAGCACGAACGACGGCACGTTGATGAACGAGACGGCGCTGACGCGCGTCTCCTCTCCGGTCGCGGCGCGGCCGCGGCCCGGCTCGCGCGGCCCGACCTGCGCGCGGGCGCGGATCTGGCCGGCCGGCGCGTCGAAGATGATGACCCCGCCCGGGTCGCGCGGCATCAGCAGGCGGCGCTCGAGCGCGATCGTGGTCACGGCGATGATGCCGTGCCCGCACATCGTGCTGTAGCCCTCGTTGTGCATGAAGAGGACGCCGGCATCGGCGTCCGGCGTCACCGGCTCGGTGAGCAGCGCGCCGTACATGTCGGCGTGCCCCCGTGGCTCCAGCATCAGCGCGCGGCGCAGATGGTCGACGTGCCGCCGCATCCACTCCCGCTTCTCGAGCATCGTCCGGCCGTCGGGCGACGGGAAGCCCGAGACGATGAGTCGGAGCGGCTCGCCGGCGGCGTGGGCGTCGATGGTCTGGATGCGCCGAATCATCTGCCGCCGATTATAATCTCACCCCATGTCCATCACGTTCCGGCTGCTCACCGAGCATGACGTCACCCAGGTGCTGTCGATGGACGACCTCATCGACAGCATGGCCACCGCCCTCACCCGCTTCTCGGCGGGTGAAGTCGTCCAGCCGGTGCGGCCCGTGGTCATCGTCGAGCCGGTCAAGGCGTTCATGGCCGTCATGCCGGCCTACACCCCGCATCCGGCGGCGCTCGGCACCAAGCTCGTCACCGTCTTCCACGACAACGCCGCGAAGAAGCTCCCCTCGCACCTGGCCACGATCCTGCTGATGGATCCGGCCACCGGCGCACTGGTGGCCGTCATGGACGGCCGGTACATCACCGAGGCCCGCACGGCCGCCGTCTCGGCCGTCTCGTCGCGGCTGCTCGCGACGGCGGGGGCGTCGACCCTGGCCATCATCGGGTCGGGCGTCCAGGCGCGCAGCCATCTCGAGGCGCTCGGACGGGTGCACGCCCTGAAGGACGTGCGGGTCTGGAGCCCGAACGCGCAGCGCCTCCGGCAGTTCGTGGAAGAGGCGCGCGGCCGGACCGCCGCCACGCTCAGCGCCGCGGCGTCGGCCGCCGACGCCGTGCGCGGCGCCGACATCGTCGTGCTGGTCACCGCCTCGCCCAGGCCGGTCATCGAAGCCGGCTGGGTGACGCCCGGCGCGCACGTGATCTCGGTCGGCGCCACGCGGCCCGACCAGCGCGAAATCGATCCGCGGCTCACCGAGCGGGCGCGCTTCTTCGTCGATTCGCGCGAAGCGGCGCTCGTCGAGTGCGGCGACATCGTGATGGGCGTCGCCGAACAGCGCTTCGGCCTGGACCACATCGCCGGCGAACTGGGGGCGGCGGTCGCCGGGACGATTCCGGGGCGGCAGTCGGCGGACCAGATCACCATCTTCAAGTCGCTCGGCATGGCCGTGGAGGACGTCGTCGCCGCCGATCTCGCGTATCGCCGCGCCTGCGAGCGGGGCATCGGGCAGGAGCTGATGCTGTAGGGTACAATCGTCGCAGGGCGTTCATGGCGTTCCCTCCTGCCTTCCCCCGGCACTGGCGGCGGTTCGCACCGGCGGCGGCCGCGTTCCTCGTTCTGCTGCTCGTTCCCCTCGGCGCCGGCGCCAATCCCGCGTCGCACGCGCTGCTCGTGCGCGCCGC
>JAGWRA010000116.1 GCA_028876655.1 Acidobacteriota bacterium
AGGAGACCCTAAGTCATGATCAAGGTCGACATCGTCAACGAGGTGTCCAAGGTGGCCGAAATCACCAAGGTCAAAGCCGAAGTGGCCGTCGACGCCGTCTTTGACGCGATGCGGGTCTCCATGCAGCGTGGCGAACGGATTGAGCTCCGCGGATTCGGCGTCTTCCAGGTGAAGCCCCGCAAGCGGGGGATCGGCCGTAACCCACGCACCGGCAAGGAAGTGCGGATCCCGCCCGGCCGGACCATCCGGTTCAAGCCCGGCAAAGACCTGCAGAACATCGGCTGAGTCATCCAGGATTCCGCCTCCGACCGCTGCCGCCGCGACGCCCCGCCGGCGCGCGCGACTCCGGCCGTGGGCCGGTCCGTTGTTACCTTGGCAACCCGCAGTGACTGACTCCCAGTTCGACCCCGAACGTCACCTGACCGCCGACCTGGAACAGCTGTTCGCCCGGGGCGCGCTCGAACCAGCCCTCTCCGAACGGATGGTGTACCTGCCGCCCCCGAAGGGCAAGGCGGCTGGCAAGTTCCGGGACCGCACCTGGCTGGTGGTGCTGCTGTTCCTGGCCACCATGTTCCTCACCACGGCCGTGGGTGCCAGCCAGTATGCCGCATTTGCGTCCAATTTCCTCAACGTGCCGATTGCGGTGAACTGGGCGCTGGTGGTGCGCGGCCTCTGGTACAGCGTGACGATCCTGGCGATTCTGGGAGCGCACGAGTTCGGCCACTACTTCGCCTGCCGCTACTACGACGTCGACGCCTCGCTCCCCTACTTCCTGCCGGCGCCGCTGCCGCTGACCGGGACGCTGGGGGCGTTCATCCGGATCCGCGAGCCGATTCCGAGCAAGCGGATGCTGTTCGACATCGGGATTGCCGGACCGATTGCCGGCTTCATCGTGGCGGTGCCCGCGTTGTTCCTCGGCATCTCCATGTCGCGCGTCATCCCGCTGCCGCCCGACTTCCAGGGGCTGCAGCTCGGCGAGCCGCTGCTCTTCAAGGCGGCCGAGTGGCTGATCTGGGGATCGATCCCGCACGGCTGGTCGCTGAACCTGCACCCGGTCGGCTTCGCGGCCTGGTTCGGGATGCTGGCGACGGCCCTGAACCTGTTCCCGATCGGGCAGCTCGACGGCGGCCACGTCACCTACGCGGTGCTCGGCCGCCGGTCGACCTACATCACGATCGCGATGATGGCGGTCACCGTCGGGCTGACGTTCCTGTCGCTGAGCTGGGCGGCGTGGACGGTCCTGCTGGCGATCATGCTGTTCAGCTTCGGCCTCCGCCACCCGCGCACGCTCGACGAGCACGTGCCGCTCGACCGCAAGCGCCTCTGGCTGGCGCTCTTCGCGCTCATCATGTTCGTCCTCTGCTTCACCCCGACGCCGATCGAACCGATGCAGTTGTTGGGGAGATAGCGTCGGGCGACGGGCGACAGGCTGCGGGCTACAGGGCCCACAGGGCGGCCGCCGAATCGCGCCCCGGTTTCCAGTCCAGAATCCGTTCCAGCCGAGCGTCAGTTCGCGGGGCTCTGTAGCCCGCAGCCCGTAGCCCGTAGCCCGTCAGAGCATCGACACCGGATCCACGTCGATCCGCACGCGCCGGCGCAGCGCGGGGTCGGCGGCCACGGCCTGCTTCAGCGCCTCGCGCATGTGCACGCGGCGGGTCCCCTTCAGGAAGATCTGCGCGCGGTACTCGCCGCGCAGGCGTAACAGCGGCGCGGGGGCGGGGCCGAGCACCTGCACGCCACCGCGGCCCCCCAGTGCGGCCCGCAGCCGCTGCGCGATACCGGCGGCGTCTTCGAGCGCGGCCGGCATGGAGGGCGCCCGCACGACCGCGTTGATGAGCGAGACCACCGGCGGATAGTGCATCGCCCGGCGGTACACCATCTCCTTCTCGAAGAACGCGGGATAATCCTGCCGGCAGGCCAGCTCGATGCTGTAGTGCGAGGGGTAGAGCGTCTGGACGATCGCCTCCCCCTGCCGGTCGCCGCGCCCCGCGCGTCCGGCCACCTGCGTCAGCAGCTGGAAGGTCCGCTCGGCGGCCCGGAAGTCGGCTACCCCCAGCCCCACGTCGGCCGAAATCACCCCCACCAGCGTCACGCGCGGGAAGTCGTGCCCCTTGGCAATCATCTGCGTGCCGACCAGCACGTCGATCTTCCCCGCGGCGAACGCCGCCAGCAGCGCCGGCAGCGCGCCCCGCTTCCGGATGGCATCGCGATCGATCCGCGCGACCCGGGCCTCGGGCAGCGCCCGGCGGATCTCCTCCTCCACGCGCTGGGTCCCGAACCCGGCCTGCTCGAGATACGGCCCGGCGCACGAGGGGCACTGCGCCGGCACCGGGATGGCGTAGTTGCAGTAGTGACAGCGGGCGCGGCGGCGGGGACCGCTGGCGCCGTGCACGGTCAGCGCCACGCTGCAGTTCGGGCACTCCAGCGTGCCGCCGCACTGCCGGCAGAACATCGCCGTCGAGAAGCCGCGGCGGTTCAGCAGCACGAGCGACTGCTCACCCTCGGCCAGCCGCGCCGCCAGCGCCTCGCGCAGCGGCGCGCTCAGCACGGTCTCCGGCCCTTCGTCGGCCAGCACCTCGCGCATGTCGACGATCCGCACGGCGGCCAGCGGCCGGTCGAGCACGCGCCGCTCCAGCGTCACCAGTTCGTAGAGCCCCTGGCGCGCGTGCTCGTAGCTCTCGAGCGATGGCGTAGCCGAGCCGAGCACCACCAGGGCCCGCTCGCGCTGCCCGCGCACGATGGCCAGGCTGCGGCCGTGATACCGCGGACTCTCCTCCTGCTTGTACGACCCGTCGTGCTCCTCGTCGACGATGATGAGGCCGGTCGATGCCAGCGGCGCGAAGACCGCCGAGCGTGTCCCGACGACGATGTCGACCTCGCCGCGACGGATGCGCTGCCACTGATCGTGGCGCTCGCCGTCGGACAGCCCGCTGTGCTGGATGGCGACCCGCTCGCCGAACGTCGCGCGGAAGATGGCCGCCACGGCCGGCGTGAGGGCGATCTCCGGCACGAGCACGAGCGCCCGACGCCCGGCGGCGAGCGTGCGCGCGGCCAGCCGCAGGTAGATTTCCGTCTTGCCGCTGCCGGTCACGCCGTGCAGCAGCGCCACCTTGAAGGTGTGCGCGTCGGCCAGCGCCCCCAGCCGATCCAGCGCCGCCGCCTGCTCGCCGGTGAGGACGCGCCCCGCCCGCGCCTCCTCGGGCGCGAGGTCGACGGCGCCGCCGAGTGCCGCCGAGCTGAACGGGTCGCGCTCGACCCGTTCACGCCGGATCGTCACGAAGCCGCGCCTCGCCAGCCGATCGACCGTTGCCGCCTGGATCCCCTGATCGGCCAGCTGCGGCAGCGGCAGGCCGTCGGGCGCCCCCTGCAGCGCCTCCAGCGCTTCGCGCTGCCGGCGGCCCAGCTTCAACGCGCCGGCCGGCGCGATCGCCTCCAGGCCGTGCGCGGTGAGCGCCGCCACCCGCACGGTCCGATGGGCGTCGGCCTTCCCGGTGACGGGTTGCGTGACGACCACCAGTCCCTCGCGCGCCAGCGTCGCGACCGTCGCACGCACGGGCAACCGGCCCGGCTCGCCCTCGCCCGCCTCGCGCGCCAGGCGCGACGCGAGCCGGCTGACGGTCACCGGCTTGCCCTCCGCCAGCGCGTGCAGCACGCGATCGCGAAGCCTGCGCCCCGCGCGTCCGCCGCCCGGCCGCGCTGCACCCGCGGGCGTCAGCTGGACGGTCCGCTCGCTCTCGAGCGACGCGCGCGGCGGCAGGGCCGCGGCTATCGTCTCTCCAGGACCCGCCGCGTAGTACTCGGCGGCCCACACCGCCAGTTCGACGACGTGCGGCGGGACGAACGCCTCGGCGTCCAGCACGTCGGCGACCGCCTTGATCGACGCCGGGGCGTCCGCGGCCGTCCCCGGCGGCTCCACGGCCACCACGCAGCCGGTCAGCAGCCGGGCGCCGACGGGGACCAGGACCCGCGCGCCGACGGCCGGAACGTCGAGTGTCGAAGGAACGGCGTAGGTCAGCAGGTTCACGGAAGGGACCGGAACCGCCACCTGGATGAGAACCTGGGTTCCCGCTTCTGGCGTTTCAGCGGGATTTCTGGGCACCTGGCTACTCACCCTGCAGAATCGCCCGCACCCGCTTCATGTCTTCCCAGACGTCGCGCTTGGAGGAGGGATTGCGCAGGATGTACGCCGGGTGGAACGTCGGCACGAGGGTCGCGCCGCGGTAGTCGTAGGCGCGGCCGCGCAGCCGCGAGATCGGGTCGAGCGTGCGCAGCAGCGTCTGGGCCGCGAACTTGCCGAGGGCCACGATCACCTTCGGCTGGATGACGTCGATCTGCCGGAACAGGAACGGCTCGCACGTGGCGACTTCGTCCGGCTCGGGGTTCCGGTTCTGCGGCGGGCGGCACTTGATGACGTTGGCGATGTAGACCTCGTCGCGCGTCAGGCCGATCGCCTCGATGATCTTCGTCAGCAGCTGCCCGGCGCGGCCGACGAACGGGATCCCCTGCACGTCTTCGTCGGCGCCCGGCGCCTCGCCGACGAACATCAGGTCGGCCTGCGGGTTGCCGACGCCGAAGACGATCTGCTGGCGGCCCAGCGTGTGCAGCTTGCAGCGCGTGCAGTCGCCGAGATCGGTCCGGATCGCCGCCAGTGCCTCCGACGGCGCCAGTCCCGCTGCCGGCGCCGCCGTGGCCGGCGACGGTTGCTTCTCCGCCATCAGCGGCTCCTCCTCGGGCGCCGGTTCCTCCGCGCGCTCCTCTGCCTCGGGCCGCTCCACGACGACGCGCTGCCGCCAGCGCCGATCGCGGCTGACGCCGTCCACGCCGAGGTCGGCAAAGAACTGCAGGTGGGCGGCAAGATCGTCACGGGACATGGGGTGATTCCTGAGGGCTACAGGCTACGGGCTCCAGGCTACGGGGTTCAGACTCCAAGCTGCGGACTACGGGCTCCAGTCCTGAACGGCTCGGCGAGAGCAATACCCATTGCCCATTGCCCGTTGCTCGTTGCCCATTGCGACGACGAGGCGCGGTCGTGCTACTTCCGGGCTCCGGTCTTCTTCTCCAGCAATGCCTCAACTCGGTCGAGAATCACGCCAGCGACCGCGGCCTTCGACTGCAGCGGCACGGCCTCTGCGCCGTCGGGCCCGACGATGGTGACGGCATTGGTGTCGACGTCGAAGCCGGCCCCCGGCTGCAGGACGTCGTTCGCCACGATGAGATCGACCTTCTTCTTCACCCGCTTCGCCGCCGCGCGGTTCACGACGTCCTCGCTCTCGGCTGCGAAGCCGACGAGCACCGGCTGCCCGGGCAGCGACGGCCGCAGGCGCCCCAGGTCGGCCAGGATGTCGGGCGTCCGCACCAGCGTCAGCTGCATCGGCCCATCGGTCTTGCCGATCTTCTGCGCCGCCGCCTCGGCGGGCGTGTAATCCGCCACGGCCGCCGCCATGACGATCGCGTCGGCGCCGGCCGCGCGGTCCATCACCGCCGCGTGCATCTCGGCAGCCCGCCGCACCCGCACCAGCTCGGTGACCGCCGGCGGCTCGACGGTCGTGGGACCGGCCACCAGCACGACCTCGGCGCCGCGCCGCATCGCTTCAGCCGCCAGCGCGAACCCCATGCGGCCGCTCGACCGGTTGCCCACGTAGCGCACGGGATCGAGATCCTCGTAGGTCGGCCCCGCGGTGACGAGCAGGCGCCGCCCGCGCAGCGGCCCGGCCGGCCGGAGGATCCGCTCGGCCACCTCGACGATCGCGTCCGGCTCGGCCAGACGGCCCTTGCCCATCCACCCGCAGGCCAGGTAGCCCTCGCCCGGCTCGACGAACCGCACGCCGCGGGCCGCCAGCGTCTCGAGGTTCCGCTGCACGGCGGGATGCGCCAGCATGTTGACGTTCATCGACGGCGCCATCAGCACCGGCGCCGTCGTCGCCAGGTAGAGCGACGACAGGAAGTCGTCGGCGATGCCGGCCGCGAACCGGCCGATGATGTCGGCCGTGGCCGGGACGACCAGCAGCAGGGCGATGTCGGAGGCGATGGCGATGTGCTCGATGTTCGCGTTGGCGCCCGGTTCGAACTGATCGGTGACGACACGCCGGCGGGTAATCGCCTCGAAGGTCAGCGGGCCGACGAAGTGGCGGGCGGCGTCGGTCATCACGGCCACCACCTCGTGGTGCCGCTTCTGCAGACCGCGCGCCACTTCGACCGCCTTGTAGGCGCCGACGCCGCCGCAGATGCCGAGCGCGATCAATGCCATGCTGCCTCCGGCCGGCGGCCTGGCGCCGGCCCCGTACCTGCTACGGTTCGAACGTCCGGACGATCCCCTCGACCTCGGCGCGCATCGCCTTCAGCGTCGCCCGCTCGGCCAGCACGATCCCCTTCAACCGGTCGACGCAGGCGCCGAGTTCGTCGTTCACGATGACGTAGTCGTACTCCGCGTACGCCGCCACTTCCCGGTGCGACACCGCCAGCCGGCGCTGGATCTGCTCCTCGCTGTCCTTGCTGCGGCCGCGCAGCCGCCGCTCCAGGACGTCGGCCGAGGGCGGCATCACGAACACGGCCACGTTCTCGATGCCCCGCTGCCGGACCTTGCGCGCCCCCTGCACGTCGATCACCAGCACGACGTCGCTGCCCGCCGCCAGGAGCCGCTCGGTGTCGCTCGCCGAGGTGCCGTACAGGTTGCCGAACACGTCCGCCCATTCGAGGAACTCGTCGACCGCCACCATCGCCTCGAACCGCTCGCGGCTGATGAAATGATAGTCGACGCCGTCGGCTTCGCCCTCCCGGGCGGGCCGCGACGTATAGGAGCACGACTTCTTCAGGTGCGGCATCAGATCGACCAGCCGCTCGACGACGGTGGTCTTGCCGGTGCCGGACGGGGCCGACACGATGAAGAGCAGCCCGCGGCCCCTACTCGACATTCTGCACCTGTTCCCGCATCCGTTCGAGCCCGGCCTTCGCCGCGATGACCAGCTCCGACACCTTCAGGCCGTCGGCCTTCGAGCCGATGGTGTTCACCTCGCGGTTCATCTCCTGCAGCAGGAAGTCCAGCTTGCGGCCGCACGGCTCGGGCGAGGCGGCCAGCGCCTGCCAGTGTGCCACGTGGGCGCGGAAGCGGGCCACTTCCTCGCTGATGTCGGACCGGGCGGCGGCCTTCACGATCTCCTGCGCGACCAGCGCCGCGTCGGCCTGCAGATCGGCGGTCATCTGCGCGACCCGCTCGCGCAGGCGCGCCTCGAGCGCGACGCGCCCCTCGTCGGCGGCGCGCGCCAGCTGCTCGACCAGCCCGGCCACGGTGTCGCGATGCTGGTCGAGGTCGGCCGCCAGGTGCGCTCCCTCGCGCCCCCGCATCGTGTCGAGTTCGGTCAGCGCCTGCTCGACCAGCCGCTCGACGTTCGCGTCGAGGGCCGCGGCCTCCTCCGGGTCGGCCTGCCGCTCGCGGATGGCGAGGGCCTGCGGCAGCCGCAGGAGGTCGCCCGGCGTCAGCGGGCCGCTCACCAGCCCGCGCTCGCGCGCCTCGTCGAGGGCGGCCCCGAGGGCGTCGCCGAACTCGCGGTTCAGCTCGACCTCCACCGTCGCCGTCCGCCGCAGCTGCACCGACAGGCTCAGCTCGACGCGGCCGCGCGCGACGTGGCGCTGCACGAGGGCGCGCAGCCGCGCCTCGATGCCGGCCAGCGTGCCCGGCACCCGCAGCTGCAGGTCCAGATAGCGATGGTTCAGGGCGCGGATGGTCACCGCCACCGTCCCCATGTCGTCCTCGGCGGTCACCGAGGAGAATCCGGTCATGCTCTTGATCATGTTCCTCTACAGCCGGCTGTCGGCTTCCACCAGCCGGCCGTCGCCGCGCCGCCCCTCGAGCAACTGCGTTTCGTACAGCCCGGCGTAGATGCCGCCGGGCCGCGCCACCAGGTCGTCGTGCCGCCCGATCTCCACGATCCGCCCGTGCTCGAGCACCAGGATGGCATCGGCCCGCCGGATGGTCGACAGCCGATGGGCGATGACGAACGACGTCCGGTTCCGCATCAGGTTCACGAGCGCTTCCTGCACCAGCCGCTCCGACTCGGCATCCAGTGCCGAGGTCGCCTCGTCCAGGATCAGGATCGGCGAGTCCTTCAGCAGCGCGCGGGCGATCGCCAGACGCTGGCGCTGGCCGCCCGACAGGCGCTGCCCCCGCTCGCCGATCGGCGTGTCGTAGCCCTGCGCCATCGCGACGATGAATTCGTGGGCGTTGGCCGCCCGCGCGGCCGCCTCGACCGCGTCGCGCCCGGCGCCGGGCGATCCGTAGGCGATATTGGTCGCCACCGTGTCGTCGAACAGGACGGTCTCCTGCGTCACCATGCCGATCTGGCCGCGCAGCGAGGCGAGCGTGACCTGGCGGATGTCGACGCCGTCGATCAGGATGGCGCCGCCCGTGACGTCGTAGAAGCGCGGCAGCAGGTTCACCAGCGTCGTCTTGCCGGCGCCGCTCCTCCCCACGATCGCCAGCATCTGGCCGGCGCGGACGGTGAACGACACCCCCCGCAGGATGCCGGTGTCGCGCCGGTCGTCGTAGGCGAACTCGACGTCCCGGAACTCCACCTCGGTGGAGAAGCGCGGCAGCGGCTGCGCCCCCGGCATCTCCTGCACCTCGGTGTGCGTGTCCAGCATGCCGAAGATCCGCTCGGAGGCGGCGATCGCCTGCTGCAGGTTCGCGTTGACGCGGCTCAGCTTCTTCGCCGGGCCGTACATCAGGAACAGCGCGGCAATGAACGAGGTGAACTCGCCCGTCGTCAGGTGGTGCGCGGCGATGCGCTGGCTGCCGTACCACAGCGCGGCCGCCATGCCGATGCCGCCGAGCAGCTCCATCAGCGGCGGCAGCGCCGCCAGGGCCGCCGTCACCTTCATGTTCGTCCGGTACAGGACGTAGCTCGCGCGGCCGAACTTGTCGGCCTCGTGCCCCTCCATGCCGAACGCCTTGATGATCCGGTGGCCCGTGAAGCCCTCCGCGCTCACGTGCGAGAGCTGCTCCAGCGCCTCCTGGCTGCGGTGGGTCGTCTTCCGCACGCGGCGGCCGAGGCGGATCAGGGGGTAGACGATGAGCGGCGCCAGCGTGCCGCAGACGATCGCCAGCCGGGCGTCGTAGTAGAAGAGCAGCCCCATGTAGCCGACCAGCGCGAGCGTCTCGCGGGCGAGATCGCCGATCGTCTCGGACACCGCCTGCTGCACCTG
Organism: Acidobacteriota bacterium; assembly: GCA_028876655.1. Taxonomy (GTDB): domain Bacteria; phylum Acidobacteriota; class Vicinamibacteria; order Vicinamibacterales; family CAVVIG01; genus JAGWRA01. Next base: position 9,199 of record JAGWRA010000116.1, read on the forward strand.
CGCGACGTCGTTGCCGACGCGCGACATCAGCTGACCGGTGGTGCGCCGGGCGAAGAAGCCGGCCGACTGGCCGAGGATGTGGCGGTAGAGGGTCGTCCGCAGGTCCATGACGACCCGCTGACCGACGTCCGCCATGAGGTAGGACGAGATGTACGACCCGACGCCCTTCAGGAAGTAGAAGCCGACGATCGCCCCCGCGATCAGCGCCAGGTCGCGCTGCTGCGGCAGCACGCTGTCGAAGATCGGCTTCACCAGGTACGCCAGCCCGGCCGACCCGACCGCGTACACGGCCATCGCCACCACCGCGCCGGCCAGGCGCAGGCGGTAGGGTCTCGCGTACCGGAGCAGTCGCTGGAAGGCCGTCACTCGGTGAACCGATACTTCAGCAGCACCCACAGCGCGACCAGCCCGTCGCGCCACGTGATCTTCTTGCCCTCGTCGTAGCCCCGCCCGTCGTAGGTGATCGGCACCTCGTACACCCGGTAGCGGCGCTTGAAGATCTTCGCCGTCATCTCCGGCTCGATGCCGAAGCCGCTCGACTCCAGCGTGAACGACCGCAGCACCTCGACCCGCATGGCCTTGTAGCAGGTCTCCATGTCGGTGAGGATGGTGTTGTAGAGCACGTTGGTCAGGAACGTCACGATCCGGTTGCCCACGTAGTGCGTGAACAGGAACACCCGGTGGCGTCCCAGGAACCGCGATCCGTACACGACGTCGGCGCGCCCCTGGCAGATCAGCTCGATGAGCGCCGGGAACTCCTCCGGCGAGTACTCGAGGTCGGCGTCCTGGATGACGACGATGTCGCCGGTCACTTCCGCGAAGCCGCGCCGCAGCGCCGCCCCCTTGCCCTGGTTCGTCGGCTGGAGCACCAGCTTGAAGCCATGCTGCCGCTGCAGCCGGGCCAGGATGTCGCGCGTCCCGTCCCGCGACCCGTCGTCGACCACGATGAGCTCGATCCGGATCGGGACCGCCATCACGCGGCCGATGATCTCTTCGATCGTGTCGCGCTCGTTGTAGGCCGGCATCACCACCGACAGCAGCGGGTCGGTGAGCGCGCCGCGCAGGCCGGACGCCATCAGACAGTCCCTCCGTGGAAGCCGTGCGGGTGCGCGGCGTGCCACGCCCACGCCGTCCGCACGATCTCGTCGAGCGTCGAGTGCCGCGGGCGCCAGTGCAGGCCGTCGGCCGCCAGCCGGCTCGCGGCGAACAGCACGGCCGGGTCGCCCGGCCGCCGCGCGGCCAGTTGCGCCGGGACGGGCCGGCCGGTCACCCGCTCGACCGTCGCGATGACCTCCCGCACCGACGAGGGGTGCCCGCTGCCCAGGTTGACCGTCGCCGACCGCCCCGTCTCGGCCAGCGCCTGCAGCGCCAGCACGTGGGCGTCGGCCAGGTCGGACACGTGCACGTAGTCGCGCAGGCAGGTGCCGTCGGGCGTCGGGTAGTCGTCGCCGAAGATCTCGAGCGGGGCGCCGCCCGTGGCCGCCTGGATGGCGCGCGGGATGAGGTGGATCTCCGGATCGTGATCCTCCCCCAGGTCCCCGTCCGGGTCGGCTCCGGCCGCGTTGAAATACCGCAACACCACCGCGTGCAGCCCGTACGCCCGCTCGTAGTGCGGCAGCGCCCGCTCGATCGCCAGCTTCGTCTCGCCGTACGCGTTGATCGGCCGCGTCGGGTGCGTTTCGACGATCGGCGTCTCCTCCGGCTCGCCGTAGACCGCGCAGGTCGACGAGAAGACGAGGTGCGGCACCTGCGCCGCCGCCATCGCCTCGAGCAAGGTGAGCGTGCCGATCACGTTGTTGCGGTAGTACCGCGCCGGGTCGTGCACCGATTCGCTCACCGCCAGCAGCGCCGCGAAGTGGACCACCGCCCCGATCTCGAACCGCCGCAGCGTCTCGCCCAGCCGGCCGCGGTCGGCCAGGTCCCCCTCCACCAGCGGCCCGTATCGCACCGCCTCCCGATGGCCGGCCAGCAGGTTGTCGTACACGACGACCGCGTAGCCGGCCCGGTGGAGCGCCTTGGCGGTGTGGCTGCCGATGTAGCCGGCTCCGCCCGTCACGAGCACCGCGGGACGTTCAGCGGCCAATGGAGAAGTAGGTGAAGCCGAGGGCGCGCATCTGCGCGGGCTCGTAGATGTTCCGGCCGTCGAAGACGACCGGGGCCTTCATCAGCTTGCGCATCTTCGCGAAGTCGGGTTCGCGGAACTCGTTCCACTCGGTGACCACGGCCAGCGCGTCGGCCCCCTTCAGCGCCTCGTACCCCTTCGCGGTGAACGTCACCCGGCTGCCGAACAGCTTCTTCGCGATCGGCATCGCCTCGGGATCGTAGGCGCGGACCTTCGCCCCGAGCTGCAGCAGCCGCTCGATGATGACGATCGCGGGCGCCTCGCGCATGTCGTCGGTCTTCGGCTTGAACGACAGCCCCCAGATGGCGATCGTCTTCCCCTTCAGCGACCCGAGCCTGGCCGTCATCTTCGTCACGAAGCGCTTCTTCTGCGCCTCGTTGACCGCCTCGACCGCCTTCAGGATCGCGAAGTCGTAGCCCTCCTGCGAGGCGAACTTCAGCAGCGCCTTGACGTCCTTCGGGAAGCAGCTGCCCCCGTAGCCCACGCCCGGGAAGAGGAACGACGGCCCGATGCGCCGGTCCGACCCCACGGCCTTGCGGACCTGGTTGACGTCGGCGCCGCACAGCTCGCAGAGGTTCGCGATCTCGTTCATGAACGAGATGCGGTTGGCCAGCAGCGCGTTCGCTGCGTACTTGCACAGCTCGGCGCTGGCGCAGTCCATCAGCATGATCGGCGCGCCGGTGCGGATGAACGGCGCGTACAGCTCCTGCATGATTCCCGCCGCCCGCTCGTCCTCCGCCCCGACGACCACCCGGTCGGGCTTCATGAAGTCCTCGACCGCCGCCCCCTGCTTCAGGAACTCCGGGTTGCTCACCACGCTGAACGGGTGCGTCGTCTCGCGCCGGATCACCTCGCGCACCTTCGCGGCCGTGCCGACCGGCACCGTGCTCTTGTCGACGATGACCTTGTAGCCGTTCATCGCCCGCGCCACGTCACGCGCCACCTGCATCACGTGCTGGAGGTCCGCCGACCCGTCCTCGCCCTGCGGCGTCCCGACGGCAATGAAGATGATCTGCGACGCCCGCACCGCCCGCGCCAGATCGGTCGTGAACGTCAGCCGCTTCTCCGACCGGTTCCGCCGGACCAGTTCCTCGAGGCCCGGCTCGTAGATCGGAATGCGCCCGCGCTGCAGCATCCGGACCTTCGCCTCGGCCTTGTCCACCCCGATGACGTCGTTGCCGTTCTCCGCCAGGCACGCCCCGACGACCAGCCCCACGTACCCGGATCCCACGACTGCAATCTTCATCCGTTGCCGCTCCAGCCCGGCAGGGTGTCCGGCCCTCGGACGCCCCAAAATGAATGACGGTACCACAACCTCTGCAGACTGTCCATAGGTCAGAGCCTCAAGCACTTAGCGCGATTCCGCCACCCCGGCCGCCGGCCCGGCCGCACCGGTCCGGGCTTGTGGTAGCCTCACCCCGGTGCGCATCCTCATCGACTATCGCCCGGCCCTCCGTCAGCGGAGCGGCGTGGGCGAGTACACCCACGGCCTCGTCCGGGCGCTCGCACACCGCAACGCCTCGATCGCCGGTCCGGAGGACGCGCTCGACCTGACCATCTTCTCCAGCTCGTGGAAGGATCGCCTACAGGTGCCGGCCGGCGATCTGCCCGGCGTCCGGCAGATCGACCGGCGGATTCCCGTGCAGCTGCTGAACCTGCTGTGGCACCGCCTGTGCTGGCCGCCCGTCGAGGCGCTCGCCGGCCGCCCCTTCGACCTCGTCCACTCGCTCCACCCGTTGCTGCTGCCCAGCCGCCGCGCGGCGCGGGTGGTGACGATCCACGACCTGCACTTCCTCACCCACCCCGAACGGACCGTCGCCGAGATCCGGCGGGACTATCCTCCGCTCGTCCGCGCGCACGCCCGCCGTGCGGATGGCATCATGGTGAACTCGCAGTTCACGGCCCGGCAGGTCGAACAACGGCTCGGCGTGCCGGGCGAGCGGATCACCGTGTGCTATCCGGCCGCCCCCGACTGGGATCCGCGCGAGGCGCCGCCCGCAGCCTCCGCGTCCTACATCCTGTTCGTGGGGACGCTGGAACCGCGCAAGAACGTCGGCGCGCTGCTCGAGGCGTACGCCGCGCTGCGCGCCCGGCAGCCCGACGCGCCGCGGCTGGTGCTGGCAGGACGCGCGGCCTCGCCGGAGGCGGCGGGCTGGCTCCGCCGTCTGGGCGAGCCGCCGCTGGCCGGCCACGTCGAGCACCTCGGCTACGTCGCCCCCGAGAGCCGGCGTGCCCTCTATGCCGGCGCCGCCCTGCTGGTGCTCCCCTCGTTCGAGGAGGGCTTCGGCCTGCCGGCGCTCGAAGCGATGACCGTCGGCGTCCCCATCGTCGCCTCCAACGCCGGCGCGCTGCCCGAGGTCGTCGAGAGCGCCGGGGTGCTCTGCGATCCGGGGGACGTCGAGGCGCTGACGGCCGGCATGGCGCGGATGCTGACCGACGCCGCCTACGCGGCGGCCTGCGCGGCCCGGGGGGTCCTGCGGGCACGCACGTTCACCTGGGACCGGACGGCGGAAGCCGCGGTGGGTGCCTACCGCGCGGCACTGGTCGCGAGGCGGGAACGGACAGCGTGAAGTAGTGGTGACGGTGAACCGAGGACTTCGCCGGAGGCCACGCCGAGCCGAGGACATGCGGATCCGAGGCGAGGCGTCGGCGTCAGTTCCGCGTGGGGGTGGGGCCCCACGCGCACTGAAGAATGCCGCACCTTGCACATTGTTCCCCGCACGTCGCACGTGACAAGCATTCATGTTCATCGCCATCGACGCCCGTGAGCTGTGCGGCCGGCCGACCGGCGTCGGCCGCTATCTGGCGAGCCTCCTGCAGGAGTGGGGCCGGATGGCGCCGGCGCACGACTTCCGGCTGTACGCGCCCACGGTCCCGGCGGTGCCCGCGGGTCCGACCGTGAGCGTGCGGATCGTTCCGGGCGGCAGCGGCACGTGGTGGGAACAGGTCCGCCTCCCCGCGGCGCTGGCGGCCGACCGACCCGACGTGCTCTTCGCCCCGGCCTACACGGCACCGCTTCGCGGCGCCGTGCCCGTTGTCCTGACCGTGCACGACCTGTCGTTCGTCGCCCATCCGGAGTGGTTCCCGTGGCGCGAAGGGGTGCGGCGCCGGATCGTCACGCGGCTCGCCGCCCGGCGGGCCGCATCGGTCATCACGGTGTCCGACTTCTCGCAGCGCGAGATCGTCGACCGCTTCGGGCTGCCGCCGGCGCGTGTCCACGTCATCCGGTCCGGCGTTCCGGAGCTGCCGGCCGGGGCCGCGACGCCTCCCCTGCGGGATGCGGGCCCTCGCGTGCTGTTCGTCGGTTCGATCTTCAACCGGCGGCACGTCCCCGATCTGATCCGGGCGTTCGCGCCGCTGGCGGCGGCCGACCCCCAGGCGCGGCTGGACCTGGTCGGCGAGAACCGGACGCATCCGCGTGAGGATCTCGACGCGCTCGCCGCCGGCCTCGGCATCGGTCCGCAGGTCGCGATCCGATCGTTCCTGCCGGACGAGGAACTGCGCCGGCTGTATGCCGGGGCGCGCGCGTTCGCGTTCCTGTCCGAGTACGAGGGCTTCGGCTTCACACCGCTCGAGGCGCTGAGCGCAGGCGTCCCGATCGTGGTGCGCGACACCCCCGTGGCCCGCGAGATCTACGGCGGCGCCGCCCGCTACGTCCGCCCGGGCGACGAGGCGGGCTGCACCGAGGCACTGCGCGCGCTGCTCTACGATGAAGCCACCCGCGCGCAGGCGCTGAGCGCGGCGCCGGCGGTGCTGGCGCGATACTCCTGGGCACGCGCCGCGGAACAGACGTTGAGTCTGCTGATCGAAGCGGCGACACCGCGAGGCGGCGTCTAGTGTCGCAACGGGCGATGGGCAATGAGCAATGGGTCTTGTCTCCGGCCCGCCGACGCGGGTATTCAGGACCGTAGACCGAAGACTGGAGACTGTCCCGTAGACCGAAGACCGTAGACCGGAGACTGAAGACCGTCCCCGTAGCCCGAAGCCCGTAGTCCGTAGCCCCCATGCCCGACCTCGCCATCATCATCGTCAGCTACAACGCCGCCGGCGACCTGAGCCGGTGCCTGCAGTCGCTGCACGACGCGCCGCCGGCCACCCCGCACGCGACCGTCGTGGTCGACAACGCCTCGACCGACGGCAGTCCCGACCTCGTCCGCCGCTGGCCGGACGTCCGGCTGATCGAGACCGGCGCGAACCTCGGCTTCGCGAAGGCGAACAACGTCGGGATCCGGCAGACCGAGAGCGAGCTGGTCCTCCTGCTGAACAGCGACACCGTGGTGCCGCCCGGCGCCATCGACCGGCTCGTCGACGACCTGCGCGCGCATCCCGATGTCGCGGTGGCCGGGCCCCGCATCGTCGACGGCCACGGGAAGGCAGAGCTGTCCTTCGGCCGGATGATGAGCCCCTTGAACGAGCTGCGGCAGAAGCTGATCGTCACGCTCCAGCAGAAGGGCGTGCCCCCCTTCCCCGCGCTCGTCGACCGGCTGACGCGGCGGCCCGGGTCGCCCGACTGGGTGAGCGGCGCCTGCCTGCTGGTCCGCCGCGCCGACGCCGAGCAGGCCGGGCTGCTCGACGAGCGCTACTTCATCTACGCGGAGGATGTCGATTTCTGCGCCGCGATCCGCGGGGCCGGCCGGGGCGTGCGGTTCGTGCCGGCCGCCGAAATCGTCCATCTGCGCGGCCGGTCGGTCGCCTCGGCGCGGGCGGCGACCAACCGGGCGTACCGCCGCAGCCAGATCCTGTTCTACGAGAAGCACCTGCCCTTCTGGGCGCCCTGGCTGCGCCTCTACCTCCGGCTGAAGGGGCAGCTGCCGGCCGACGAGGCCTGAGGACGGCCGCGAGGGATGCGGGAACCGGCCGCACCCACGATATGATCGAGCCAGCCCATGCGCGCCCGGATTGCCATCGACGCCCGGAAGCTGCACGACTTCGGCATCGGGACCTACATCCGCAACCTGCTGCAGCAGCTGGCGCGGATCGACACCGAAACCGAGTACGTGCTGCTCTGCCGACCCGACGACCGGGCGGCCGTCGAGGCGCTCGGCCCGAACTTCCGCGCCGTCCCCGAGACCGCGGGCAACTATTCGATTACCGAGCAGGTGCGGATCCCGCTGGCCCTGCGGCGCCACCGGGTGAACCTGTTCCACGCGCCGCACTACGTGCTGCCGCCGCTCGTCCCGTGCCGGTCGGTGGTGACCATTCACGACTGCATCCACCTGATGTTCCCGCAGTACCTGCCGAACCGGCTCGCCTGGTTCTACGCGCGCGGATCGCTCGCCGCGGCCAGCCGGCGATCCCACCGGATCCTCACCGTCTCGGAGACGTCGAAGCAGGACATCATGCGGCTGCTGGACGTCCCGGCCGGGAAGATCACGGTGATCTACAACGCCATCGACGAGCGGTTCTACGAGGCCCCGCCCGAAGAGGCGGTGCACCGGGTGCGCGAGCGGTACCAGCTGCACGATCCCTTCGTGCTGTACGCCGGGAACGTGAAGCCGCACAAGAACATCGATCGGCTCATCGACGCCTTCGCGCTCGTCCACGCCCGTGGCTTCGAGCGCGTGAAGCTCATCGTCATCGGCGACGACATCTCGCGCTACGCCAGCCTGCGCCGGAAGGTGCTGCGGCACCAGCTGCACCAGCACGTCCGGTTCCTCGGTTTCCAGCCGCAGGACACCCTCGCCGTGATGTACCGGCTGGCGACGGCCTTCGTCTTCCCGTCGCTCTACGAGGGCTTCGGCCTGCCGCCCGTCGAGGCGATGGCCAGCGGCACGCCGGTCGTCACGTCGAACGTGTCGTCGCTGCCCGAGGTCGCGGGCGACGCGGCTGTACTGGTCGACCCGTACGACCCGGAGGCGATTGCCGAGGGGCTGATGCGGGTCCTCTCCGATCCCGCCCTGCGCGCCGACCTGTCGGCGCGCGGCCTGGCGCGCGCCCGGTCCTTCTCCTGGGAGGCCTCGGTCCGCCGCGTGCACGAGATCTATGAAGACGTCGCACGGGCCTGAGCCGGGCGGTGCGCCGCGCATCGCGCTCGTGCACGACTGGCTCACCGGCATGCGCGGGGGCGAGAAGGTGCTCGAGGTGCTCTGCGAGCGCTACCCCGCCGCCGAGCTCTTCACGCTGCTGCACGTGCCGGGGTCGGTGTCGGCGACCATCGAACGGCGCCCGCTCCACACGTCGTTCGTGCAGCACCTGCCGGGCGCGGCCCGACACTACCGCTCCTACCTCCCGATCTTCCCGCTGGCAATCCAGCAGTTCGACTTCACGGGGTTCGATCTCGTCATCAGCGTCAGCCACTGCGTCGCGAAGTCGGCGATCGCCCCGCCCGGTGTCCGCCACCTCTGCTATTGCCTGACGCCGATGCGGTACGCCTGGGATCAGTTCGACGCGTACTTCGGCCCAGACCGGGTCGGCCGGCTGCCGAGCGCGGCCTTGAAGCGGGTGATGAACCGGCTGGCGCAGTGGGACCGGGACACGGCGGGGCGCGCCGACCGCTATGTGGCGATTTCCCAGTATGTTGCGCGGCGGATCGACCGATACTATAATCGCGAGGCGAGCGTGATCTATCCCCCGGTCGATACCCGCTTCTATCATCCGGCGCCGGAAGCTCCCGAGGGCTACTGCCTGATGGTGTCGGCGCTCGTGCCCTACAAGCGGCTGGACCTCGCCATCGACGCCTGTCGGCTCGCCGGGCTGCCCCTGCGGATTGTCGGCCAGGGACCCGAACGGGCGCGGCTCGAACGGTTGGCCGGTCCGGGCGTCGAGTTCCTGGGGGTGCAGACCGACGAGGCGATCCGCACCTTGTACCGCCGCGCAGCGGTCGTGATGCTGCCCGGCGAAGAGGATTTCGGGATCGTGCCGCTCGAGGCGCAGGCCTGCGGCCGCCCGGTGGTGGCCCTGGG
>JAGWRA010000117.1 GCA_028876655.1 Acidobacteriota bacterium
CATGACAGCCGCCGCCGGGCGGCGCGGACGCCCGCGGCGCCCAGCGGCGCCGCCAGCGCGAGGAAGCCGAAGAGCGGCAGCAGGCTGGCGGTCTCCGGCAGGGACCGCGCCGGCGTGGCACGCGCCAGCTGCACCGGCTTCCGGCTCATGGTCACCGGCTGCTGCGACGCGATCTCCGCGGGCGAGGTGGTGTTGGCGGCCTCCTGGCGGCCCCGGCCGTTGAGCGCCGCGACGCTGGCGTGCCGCAGCGCCTTGATCTCCTGCTCCGCCTGCGCGGTCGAGGCCTGCACGGGGACCGCCGGCGACGAGAGCACGTTCTCGTGGTTCGCCATCGCCAGCTGCATCGCCTCGTGCCGCGGGTAGACGAACTCGTCACCCGTGCGATCGCCGGGATAGAACCAGGCCTTGATCGCCTCCGGCTGCCCGGCCGGCGTCTCGCGGAAGACGACCACCGGCTTGCCGCTCGGCGTGAGGCGCTGGTCGGGGATCGTCAGCAGCGTCGCGTAGATCGCCGAGCCGTTCGGCGCCAGTACCTGCACGACGTGACGGTGCGTGGTGAGGCCGGGCGGCAGGTGCCGGAACAGGTACGTGCCGGCCGGGAGCACGACGCCCGGCAGGGCCACCGGACCCGAGAAGGTGAGGTAGGTGTCATCGTCGGCGGTCGAGCCGCCCATGGACAGCGAGGCCATCCGCGCCGGCGCGGGGCTGAGGGTCACGCGCTGGGCGGGCGGCAGTTCCGTCGCGGAGGTCGCGTCGAGGGCTTCCATCTCGCCGCGGCCGTTGGTCGCGATGACCTTTGCGTGCCGGAGCTGCGCCACTTCCCGGTCGTCGCGGGCGTGCATGGTCGGCCGGGCCTCGGCGGGGACGATCGAGGAGGTGAGCACGCTGGTGTGGGAGGCCATCGCGAGCTTCATCGCCTCGGCCTTCGGGTAGACGAACTCGTCGCCCGCGTGCTCGCCCGGGTAGAACCAGGCGCGGATCGCCTCGGGCTGCCGCGCCGGCGTCCGGCGGAAGACGATCACCGGCTCGCCGTGCGCGCGCAGGCGGTAGTCGGGGACGGCCAGCAGCGTCGCGTAGAGCTCGGTGCCGCTCTGGTTGAACACCTGCACGACGTGGCGATGCGGCGTCAGTCCGGGTTCGAGGTGCTCGAAGAGGTACGTGCCCGCGGGGAGCGTCACGCCCGGCAGCGTCACCGGCTCCGAGAAGGTGATGTACGTCCTGCCGTTCCACTCGCTGGCGCGCGCGCGTGGCGCCGCGAGGGCCACCAGCAACGCCGCCGACAGCAGCACGATCGAACGCTTCAGGTTCTGCATGTCTCTGTCTCCTTCCCATACACGCGCATGCGGCGGATCAGCCCTGGCGGGTCGAGTCGTGCTGTCCTCTCGTGGCGATGAGGTGTCGCCACGACCGCGCGTAGAGGAACTGGCGGCCGGTCTCACGGCCGGGATAGAACCACGCGTTGATGGCTTCGGGGGCCCCCGGGTAGCCTTCGCGGAAGCTGACGATCGTCTTCGGGGCCGGCGTGTCGCGCACTTCGGGAATCGTGATGAGCGTGGCGTAGATCTCGTTCCCGCTGCGGCTGAACACCTGGACGAGGTCGTGATCCAGCCCGGTCGTCTTGAACAGGTAGGTGCCGGCGGGCAGCGACACGCCGGGCAGCGCGACCGGTGCGCTGAAGGTGATGTAGGTGAGCTCGTTCGCTTCGTCGGCATTCGCGCGCGGTGCGGCGAGACCGAGCACGAGCAGGGCCGCGGCGGCGACGCCGGCGATCTTCAAGGACGTACGCATGATGGTCCACCTTTCCGTCGCGCCGGACGGCCGGGCCCGATCGGCGGGCTGTCGCGCGCGACACCGGAGACGGCTGCATCAGGCGTGCCGGTGCGCGTGTCGGGAACCGAGGCACCGCGTGTCGCGGACGTGGTCGCGGATGACTGTCGCAGGACCGGACGCGAACCGCCGGGCTCCGGTTTCCGTCAATGTCGGGAATGGGGCGCCGGGGGGCGCTTGGCGGCGCCGCACGGCGCGGTGTAGGGTATGCGGAAGCCCGGCGGGAGGACCCGCGCGGCCGCCGGGCGGGTCCGGACGATCAGCAAAGGATGTGGAGCGTGTTGACCGAGCGACAGTGGAGACGTCTGGTGCAAACCGCGGTGCTGGTGGCGCTGCCGCTGGCGATCGTGCTGACCTTCGCCCGCGGCGCCCTCGAGGCGCGCGCGGCCGGTGCGGCCGGTGCCTTGAAGGCCTTCGATGTGTCGGCCATGGACCGGACCGTGAGCCCGTGTACGGATTTCTACCAGTATGCGTGCGGCGCGTGGATGAAGAACAACCCCATCCCGGCCGATCAGTCGCAGTGGGGACGGTTCGGCGAGCTGGTGGAGCACAACCGTGACGTGCTGCACGGCATCCTCGAGGCGGCCGAGAAGCCGTCGGCGTCGCGCGACGCCGACACGCAGAAGATCGGCGACTACTACGCGGCCTGCATGGACGCGCCGGCGATCGACGCGCGCGGGCTGAAGCCGCTCGACGGCGAGCTGGCACGGATCGCGGCCCTGACGAGCAAGGCCGGGCTGCCGGCCGAGATCGCCCGCCTGCACGAGATCGGCGCCGGCCCGCTGTTCCAGTTCGGTTCGGAGCAGGACTTCAAGAACGCCACCGAGGTCATCGGCGGGCTCGACCAGGGCGGGCTCGGCCTGCCCGACCGCAGCTACTACCTCAAGGACGACGCGCGGTCGAAGGATCTCCGCGCGAAGTACGTGGCCCACGTGCAGCAGATGTTCGCGCTGATGGGCGAGCCGGCCGCGCAGGCGGCGGCCGACGCGCAGACGGTGATGCGCATCGAGACCGCGCTGGCGAAGGACTCGCTCGATCGGGTCGATCGCCGCGACCCGGCGAAGATCTACCACCGGACCACGATGAAGGCGCTGCTGGGGATGACGCCCGACTTCGACTGGCACGCCTACTTCACGGCCGCCGGCGCCCCGCCGCTCGAGAGCCTGAACGTCGCCGTGCCGGGCTTCTTCTCCGGGATGGACGCGCTGGTGAAGGCGACCTCGCTCGCCGACTGGAAGACCTACCTGCGCTGGCAGCTGGTCCATGCGAACGCCTCGCTGCTGTCGACGCCGTTCGTCGACGCCAGCTTCGACTTCTACGGCCGGACGCTGTCGGGCCAGCAGGAGAACCAGCCGCGCTGGAAGCGCTGCGTGCGCTACACGGACCAGGACCTCGGCGAGGCGCTCGGCAAGGCGTTCGTCGCCAAGACGTTCGGCGCCGACGGCAAGGCCCGGACCTTGAAGATGGTCGAGGCGCTCGAGGCGGCGCTCGGCCGCGACATCAAGGACCTGCCGTGGATGACGGAGGCCACCAAGCAGGCCGCGCTCGTCAAGCTGCGGGCGATCGCCAACAAGATCGGCTATCCCGATCACTGGCGCGACTACAGCACGCTGCGGATCGCCCGCAACGACGCCCTGGGGAATTCGCTGCGCGCCAACGCGTTCGAGTTCAAGCGCGACCTGGCGAAGATCGGCAAGCCGGTCGACCGCGGCGAGTGGGGCATGACGCCGCCGACGGTGAACGCCTACTACAACCCGCAGATGAACGACATCAACTTCCCGGCGGGCATCCTGCAGCCGCCTTTCTTCGACAAGAACGCGGACGACGCGGTGAACTTCGGTGGCATCGGGGCGGTGATCGGCCACGAGATGACGCACGGCTTCGACGACGAGGGGCGGCAGTTCGACGCGCACGGCAACCTGAAGGACTGGTGGACGCCGACCGACGCGAAGCAGTTCCAGGCGCGCGCCGACTGTCTCGTGAAGGAGTACTCGAGCTTCAGCCCCGTCCCGGGCGTGCACGTCAACGGCCAGCTGACGCTCGGCGAGAACACCGCCGACAACGGCGGCGTGCGCATCGCGCTGATGGCGCTCGAGTCGGCGCTCGACGGCCAGCAGCGCGGGAAGATCGACGGCTTCACGCCCGAGCAGCGGTTCTTCATCGAGTACGGCCAGATCTGGTGCGAGAACACGCGGCCCGAGACCGCCCGGCTCCGGGCGACGATCGATCCGCACTCGCCCGGCCGCTTCCGCGTGAACGGCACGCTCGGCAACATGCCCGAGTTCCAGAAGGCATTCGGCTGCAAGGACACCGACCCGATGGTGCGCCATCCGGCCTGCCGCGTCTGGTAGACCCCGCAGGAGCGGGGCGGCGGGTCCGCTGGACACGCCGCCCCGCTTCGCTTACGCTCGACGCGCCGCCGGCACCCGCCGCTCGCTGCGCCGGCCAGGAGGCGCGCCCCGTGTCGACCACCCCCCCGACCATCCAGGACCGTCCGGCCGACCTGCTCGGCGACCTGATCCGCTTCGACACGACGAACCCGCCCGGTCACGAGGCCGCCTGCATCGCCTACGTGCGCGGGCTGCTCGAGGCTGCCGGCCTCGACTGCGTGCTGCTCGCCCGGACGCCGGAGCGGCCCAACCTGCTGACGCGGCTGCGGGGGGCGGGCGCGGCGCCGCCGCTGCTCGTCTACGGCCACGTCGACGTCGTGCCGACCGAAGGGCAGCGCTGGTCCCATCCACCCTTCGCCGGTGACGTCGCCGACGGCTTCCTCTGGGGCCGCGGCGCCCTCGACATGAAGGGGGGCGTCGCGATGATGCTCGCCGCCGTGCTGCAACTGCAGGCCGCCGGCGTCCGCCCCGCGGGCGACGTCGTCCTCGCGGTGCTGAGCGACGAGGAGGCGGGCGGCAACGAGGGGGCGAAGTTCCTGGTGGAGGAGCACGCCGGCCGCTTCGCCGGCATCCGGTACGCGCTCGGCGAGTTCGGCGGCTTCACGCTGTCGGTGGGCGGCCGCCGCTTCTATCCGATCCAGGTCAGCGAGAAGCAGCTCTGCACCCTGCGGATCACCGTGCGCGGCGCCGGCGGGCACGGTGCGTTCCGCACGCAGGGCGGCGCCATGGCGCGGATCGCGCGGGTCCTCCTCGCGCTCGACGAGGCGCCGCTGCCGGTCCACGTGCTGCCCTCCGTGCGGCGCATGTGCGAGACGATGGCCGCGGCGGTGGACGAGCCGCTGGCCGGCGCGCTGCGCGCGCTCGTGGAGCCCGCGACGACCGACCGCGCGCTCGCGCAGATCGGGCCGCTCGCCGCGCTGTTCGATCCGATGTTCCATCACGTGGCGAACGCCACGATGGTGCGCGGCGGCGTGAAGATCAACGTGATCCCGAGCGAAGTCGCCATCGACCTCGACGGCCGGCTGCTGCCCGGCTTCGGGCCCGACGACCTCGTCGCCGAGCTGCGCGCCCGCCTCGGACCGGAGCCGGAGATCGATCTGGTCAGGTACGATCAGGGGGCCGGCGAGCCCGACATGGGGCTGTTCGACCTGCTGGGTGGCGTCCTGCGCGCCGCCGACCGCGGCGCGATTCCCATCCCGTTCCTGCTGCCGGCCGTCACCGACGGCCGGTTCTTCTCCCGGCTCGGCATCCAGACCTACGGCTTCACGCCGATGCAGCTGCCGGCGGGCTTCAACTTCCTCCAGACGATCCATGCCGCCGACGAGCGGATCCCGCTCGACGCCGTCGAGTTCGGGACGCGGGCGATCAGGGCGGCATTGGAGGCGTACGGACGCGCGTAAGAATTACCCTGGCCGTAGCGCTTCTCACCTGATCCGCTGACCCGGCCCGGCTGCGACCGGCGCGGCCCTGGCCGGCGCTTCTCGTCTCGTTGCAAGCACTTCGCGGCGCGCAGGGCGGCGCGCGGACGCTGGCCCCATCCTTGATCTCTCTCCCCACGCACGACCGACGAAAGGAGCGTGACGTGAGGAAGACGATGATCGCGAGGATCCGTGCGGCCTCGGGCCGCTGGCTGATGAGAGGGCGGGCGCTGGCCGCGGTGGCCGCTGTCATCGTGTGCGGGGCGCAGGCCCGGCCGGCGCTGGCGCAGCAGGGACCGGGGGTAGAGGTCGGCGCGAGCGGCGGCCCGAACCAGTTCTACGTCGGCGCCAACTATCTGACCACGCCGATTGCCGATGGCGTCCGGTTCCGTCCGGCCTTCGAGGTCGGCGTCGGCGACAGCGAGACGCTGGTCGGCGTGAACTTCGACTTCGTCGATCGGATCCAGCTGCGGCGGACGCCGTGGAAGCTGTACTTCGGGGGCGGGCCCGGGCTGAACATCATCCGCCACGCCGGCGTCACCAACTCGGGAGGCGGCTTCGACTTCGTGCTGGGCGTCCAGCACCCCAAGGGGCTCTTCACCGAAGTGAAGGTCGGCGTGCTGGACAGTCCGAGCGTGAAGGTCGGGGTGGGGTGGACGTTCGGGGGATAGATCTGTCACGTCCGACGTCACCGGCTTCGGCCGAGCCCCGAGTCCCTGAGCGCCTGACGCGGTTGCAGCGTCAGTGGGGCGCGGCGGGCGTGGCGATCGTCGCCGGGCGTGCGACGCTCAGCAGGTTGATCACGCCGGTCACGCCGCGGGTCCGCTTCGCGATGGCGACGGCGCGATCGCGGTCCTGCGGCGTGGCGACCGAGCCCGACAGCGTGACGAGGCCGTGCAGGACCGAGACTTCGAGATCGCGGTGGAGGCTCAGCGCGAAGTTGTAGCGCAGCCGGAGCTTCACCAGGATCCAGCGGTCGTACATGGTCGGCTGATTGCCGCCGCGCAGCGACGCGATCACCTGGGTGGCGAGCACCCCGGCCACCAGGGCGATCAGGAGGATTCCGAGGTAGCGCATCACGCGCGCGAGCGGCGTACGGGTGGCTCGGGCCATCGACGGTCTGCTCCGATCTTCACGCCGCTGCGCGGCGCGGCGCCGGCCCTCCGGCGGGCGCGCAGCCGGGCCGGCATCTCCGTGACAAACGAGGGGGTTGGCCTCTATGATGTGAGGCCATGCCGTCCCCAGCGTATCGCACTTCTTCAGCTCGTCCGTCCCGGTCGGCGCGGGCCGCGGCCGTCATCGCGGCACTGGCCCTGGCCGTTACCGCCGTCGCCGCGCTCGCGACCCGCCGCGCGCACGCCCAGGTGCAGCCCATCTACAGCCGGGGCACCGCGGGGCTCGTGCAGCAGCTCGAGGCGCTGCGCACGACGGCCAGCGTCATCCAGACCGGCGCGCATCCCGACGACGAGGACTCGGCGCTCATCGCCACCCTGGCACGCCACGATCACGCGCGCACCGCGTACCTGTCGCTGACGCGCGGGGAGGGGGGCCAGAACATCATCGGTCCCGACCTCTTCGACGCGCTCGGCATCATCCGCACCGAGGAACTGCTGCAGGCCCGCACGCTCGACGGCGCCGATCAGCTCTTCACGCGCGCCTACGACTTCGGCTTCACCAAGACGATGGCGGAGGCCGACCAGCGGTGGGGCGAGCAGAACGTGCTCGCCGACATGGTGCGCGACATCCGGCTCTACCGGCCGCTCGTCCTGATTTCGCGCTTCAGCGGTACGCCGGCCGACGGCCACGGCCAGCACCAGGTCGCCGGGCAGATCACGCCGCTCGCCTACAAGGATGCCGGCGATCCCACGAAGTTCCCCGAGCAGCTCGCCGAAGGCCTGCGCGTCTGGCAGCCGCGGAAGTTCTACATGGAGCAGGGCTTCCGTCCCAGCCCGTCGAACCGCCCGACGCTCGAGATCCAGACCGGCAACTGGGAGCCGCTGCTCGGCCGGACCGACTTCGAGATCGCCATGCAGGGGCGCAGTCAGCACAAGACGCAGGGCATGGGGGCGCTGCAGCTGCGCGGGCCGCACGAGTCGGGGCTCCGCCTGGTCGCGAGCACGGTGCCGACGCCCGCCACCGAGCACAGCCTCTTCGACGGCCTCGACACCTCAATCACGGGGCTCGGCACGCTGATGGGGCTGCCGGGCGACGCCTTGCGCGCCCAGCTCGCGCCGGTCCAGCAGGCGGCCGATCGTGCGCTGCAGCAGTTCGAACCGCTGCACCCGGGGCGGATCGTTCCGACGCTGGCAGCCGGCCTGCGCGCCGTGCGGGCGGCACGGGCGGCGCTCGCCTCCGCGCCCGGCACCGCCGCCGAGCGCGCCGATGTCGACTTCGTCCTCGCGCACGAGGAGCAGGGCTTCGAGCATGCGCTCGCCGAGGCCGCCGGTGTGACGATCGACGCGCTGTCGGACACCGAGACGGTGACGCCAGGCGCGTCGTTCACGCTGGCCGTCCGCTCGTACGTCGCCGACAAACCGCTCGTGCACATCGGGGATGCCACGGTGCGCGCGCCGGCGGGCTGGACGGTGGCCCCCGTCACCACCCCCGAGGCCGAACCGACCGGGCCGTTCGCCCGCTTCTTCCGCGAGATTCCGGACCGCGAGCAGCGCTTCCGGCTGACGGTCGCCGCCGACGCGCGCCCGACCGAGCCGTACTGGCTCGAACAGCCGCGCCACGGCGATCTCTACACCTGGCCGGCCGGGTCGCCCAAGGGGCGGCCGTTCGCCCCCCCGATCGTCAACGCCGCCGTATCCCTGGAGATTGGCCGGGTGCCGGTGACGATCGTCCGGCCCGTGCAGTACCGCTACGCCGACCGGGTCCGCGGCGAGCTGCGCCGGCTGGTCAACGTCGTGCCCGCCCTGTCGATCGGCTTCGACTCGAAGCTCGATCTCGTGCCGGCCGACACGCTCGGCCGGCCGCAGAAGGTCTCCGTCCGGCTGACGAGCAATGCGAAGACGCCGCTGGCGGGGCAGGTGCACCTCACGGTGCCGTCGGGCTGGCGCGTCACGCCCGCGGCGGTCCCCTTCGATCTCCGGACCGAAGGGGCCGAGACCGCCCTGGCGTTCGAGATCGCGCCGCCGGCCGGCACGCCGATCGGGCAGTACACGATCCGCGCGATCGGGACGGTGGGCGGCCGCACCTACGACCAGACGATGCGGACGATTGCTTACCCGCACATCCAGACGCACCGGATGTACGAGCCGGCTGCGGCCACCGTCGACGTGCTCCACCTCGCCGTGGCCCCCGTGCGCGTCGGCTACATCATGGGCAGCGGAGATGACGTCCCGGACGCCCTGCGCCGCATGGGCCTCAGCGTGACGATGCTCGACCCGGACTATCTGTCGGCCGGCGACCTCTCGCGCTTCGACACGATCGTCGTCGGCATCCGCGCGTCGCAGACGCGACCCGACTTCGTCGCGAACATGGATCGGCTGCTCGGATATGTGCGCAACGGCGGCACGCTCATCGTGCAGTACCAGCAGCCGGACTACGTCGACCGGAAGCTGACGCCGTTCCCGGCGCAGATGGCCTCGCGGGTGGTCGACGAGGACGCGACCATGACCATCCTGCAGCCGACCCATCCGCTGTTCACCTTCCCGAACCGGATCGGGCCGGACGACTGGAAGGGCTGGGTGCAGGAGCGCGACCTCTACAGCTTCACCACTTTCGACCCGCGCTACGTGCCGCTGCTGCAGTGCCACGACCCGGGCGAGGGGCCGCAGGACGGCGGCGAGGTGTACGCGCGCCTCGGCAAGGGGAACTACGTGTACACGTCGTACTCCTGGTTCCGGCAGCTGCCGGCCGGGGTCCCCGGCGCGTACCGGCTCTTCGCCAACCTCGTCAGTCTGGCGAAGGCGCCGGCCTGGCAGCGGCCGGGCGGAGGCGGGGAACGCTGATCCCCGTTTCGGGGGCCGGCTGACGGCTCCGCACCCGGTTGCCAGTCGGCCGGGGCCGGCCCGCGCCGGGCCATGACAGAATCGTCAGCCCCTGCCGGATCCGTAATGGCGCCGGGGGGCGGGGCGGGCTGGCCCGCGGGCCGTCCGCGCCGGAGGCGAGACCGGGCAGCAGCGGACCGGCCCGTTCAGCGCGGGTATGGTCTTTGCCAGTGTGGCGACGGGCGTCAGCCAGGAGGTGAGCCGCGTCATGAGCAACGGAGAGTCGGTCTTCATCAAGGGGACGATCACGGCGGAGGAGAACTTCGAGATCGCCGGCAAGGTGGAGGGGACGATCGAAGTCCGGAACCACCTGTTGACGATCGCCCCGAATGCTCGGGTTTTCGCCACGGTTTCGGCCAAGGCGGTCCGCGTGGCGGGCAACCTGACCGGGCTGGTCAATGCGACCGAACGTGTCGAAGTGTGCCAGGATGGGGCGCTCGAGGGCGACGTCTCGGCCCCCCGGATCGCCATGCAGGACGGGGCGGTCTTCCACGGCAAGATCGACATGCCGCGTCGGCCCGCCGACGATCGGCGCGGCGAGGTGGTCGCCATGCGGCCGGCGGCGTCCCTGTCCCGGGCGGTCTGAGGGGCGGAGTAGACAGCCGGCGCCCGGCGCGTCATCATCAGGAGCGAGGGCCGGCGGGTGTCCGGCCCGATGGGACGCGGCATGGCTCACCATCACGACCACGGCCACGATCACGGCCATTTCCACGACCACGCGGCCGCGGGAACGGCCGTCAGCCGGCTGGGCCCGGCGCTGGTCCTGACCCTGGGATTCGTCGCCATCGAGGCGGCGGCCGGCTGGTTCTCCCACAGTCTCGGCCTGCTGTCCGATGCGGGCCACAACCTCGCGGACGCGGCGGCGCTCGGCCTCTCCTGGTACGCCGCCTGGATGGCGCGCCGCCCCGCGCACGCGGGGATGACCTTCGGGTACCACCGCGTCGGCATCCTGGCCGCCCTCACCAACGCCGTCACCCTGGTCGTCATCTCGCTTGCGATCGTCTGGGAAGCCGTGCGGCGGCTGCACGAGCCTGTCGCCGTCCACGCCGGGCCGATGATCGGCGTGGCGGCGGTGGCCTTCGCCCTGAACGCCCTCATCAGCGTGTGGCTGCACGGCGGCCGTCACGATCTGAACGTCCGCAGCGCCTACATCCACATGATCGGCGACGCGCTCGCCTCGCTCGGCGTCGTCGCCGCCGGCCTCGTCGTCCTCTTCACCGGATCGCCGCTGGCCGACCCGATCGTCTCGCTCGTCATCGCGGCGCTGATCCTCTGGAGCTCGTGGGGGATCCTGCGCGAGAGCGTCACCGTCCTGCTCGAAGGGACGCCGCAGGGGCTCGACATGGGCCGCGTGGAGCAGACCATCCGCGACGTCGGCGGCGTGCTCGACGTGCACGATCTCCACGTCTGGACCATTTCCTCGGGCCTGGTCGCCTGCAGCTGCCACGTGCTGGTCGATCATCAGCACGTCCGCAGGGGGCAGGAGGTGCTGCACAAGGTGTCATCGGAGCTCGGACACCACTTCGACATCTGGCACACCACGGTGCAGGTGGAAGTCGACAAGTGCGAGTCGAGCGGCATGTACTGCGACATGACGACGGCGCAGCCGGCGCGCGTGCCGCCCGCCGACTGACCCGCCGGCCGCCGGCCGTCGAACCCGAAGGACCCTTACGGCTACGAGTCGCCCGGCTGGACGCGCCCGGATCTGGGAGCCGCTGCGGCTCCGGGACTTCCGGCTCGTCTGGGCCGGATCGGCCGTCTCGCTCGTCGGCGACCAGTTCTTCATCGTCGCGGTCCCGTGGGTGGTCCTCGCGCTGACGCAGTCGGCGTTGCAGGTCGGCACGGTCATGATGCTGTCGGCGCTGCCGCGCGCGGCCTTCATGCTGCTCGGCGGCGCCGTCACCGACCGCGTGCCGCCCCGGTCGATCACCTTCTATTCGAACCTGCTGCGCGGCCTGCTGGTCGGCGCGCTCGCGTTCGCCGAGGCGTCCGGTGCGCTGCGGATCGCGCACCTCTACGCGCTGGCGCTCGTCTTCGGCCTGGTCGACGCCTTCGCCTATCCCGCCTTCCAGACGCTCCTCACCATGCTGGTGCCCGGCGACCGCCTGCCGGCCGCCAACAGCCTGATGCAGAGCACGGCCCAGCTCGGCGCGCTCGTCGGACCGGCGGCGGCCGGCGCGGTCGTGGCGGCCGCAGGGGCGGCGCCCGCCTTTGGCGTCGACGCGATGACGTTTCTCTTCGCGGCGCTGATGCTCTACGTGATGGCCGGCGGCCGCGGCCTGGCGGGCGGCGGGGCGGCGGTCGCCCGCCCGCCGTCGCAGCGGCTGCTCGACGACGTCCGGCAGGGCCTCCTCGTCGTCTGGCGCTATCCGCCGGCGCGCGGGCTCATCCTGCTGATGGCCGGCGTGAGCCTGGCCACGGCGGGGCCGTCGACCGTCGGCCTGGCCACGGTCGCCCAGCGGCGCTTCGGCGGCGCCGCCGGCTTCGGCGTGATGCTGTCGGCGCTCGGCGCCGGCGCGCTCGCCGGAGCCCTGCTGGCGGGGGCCGTCCGGCAGGCGCGCCGGCGCGGACCGACGTGGCTCGCCATCAGCGCGCTGGTGGGGCTCTGCCTCGCGGGGCTGGGGGTGACGGCCAGCGTGCCGCAGGCGGCGGCATTGCTGGCCGCGATCGGCGCCGGCAGCGGCTTCATCAACGTCGTCTTCGTGTCGTGGCTCGCCAGCGTGACGCCGGCCGACCTGCTCGGCCGCGTCACCAGCGTCGTCCTCTTTGCGTCGGTCGGCCTGACCCCGGTGTCCTACCTGCTGGCCGGCCTGCTGGCAGAGGGACACCCGGCGCTGATGTTCTTCGCCGCCGGCGTCCTGGTCGCCCTCGTCGTGGTCCTGGCGGCCGCGGATCCCGCGGTCCGGGCGATCGACTGATGCCCGTCCGCGATCGGCCGATTTCACAGGCGGGATGCAGACACCCGATCACCGTCCGGCCGGCACGGCTACAATGAATGACGCCGGGCGTCCCTTCCTGGGACCGTCCGCAGACGGGGGGCGCATGTCCGCAGAATCCCTGCCGGCCGATGATGCCGGGTTGCCGGAGGTGAAGTCGGCACCGCTCGTCCTCGTGGTCGACGACGACGAGGCGATCCGCGAGTGGGTCGTCGAGGGGCTCGCGCTGTCGGGCTTCCGGGTGGCCGAGGCGGTCGATGGGCGGGATGCGCTCGCCAAGGCGGTCGAGATCGTGCCCGACGTGGTGCTGACCGACCTGCAGTTGCCCGGCCTCGATGGCTGGGATCTCATCAGCCAGTTGAAGCACGATCCCCGGACGTCGCACACGCGGTTCATCGCCATGACCGGATTCTCGCTCGACGGTGCGGCCCGCCAGCGCGCCCGTGCCTGCGGCTGCGACGCCTTTCTCGCCAAACCCTGCCTGCCCGAAACGATCGCGCTCGAAGTCCGGCTGGTCATGCAATCGGGACATCTGCCGATTGATGACCCATCGGAGATGGGTGGAGAGCGCGAGTAGCCACGCTGCATCGCGTGTGCCGGGATCGCACACGTGAGCGGGCGCGCACGCGGGCTCCAACTGCCTCAGCCCCCGGATCTTCACCGCGATTTTCGTCGGCTGATCGTGTGCGATCCGGGCACTGGCGCCTTCCATGGCCGCGCCCGGACGGCCGGTCGAGCGGTCTCCTAAGGTCCTTTGACAGAGTGGCTTGCGCGACGGGGGGCGCCCGTGGCTGGCGCCTTGCTACGCTTCTGTCGCATGAAGTCACATCAATCGGCCCTTGTGCTGGCCGCAGCCCTGCTCTGGCTGGCGCCCGCCGCGATGGCGGGGGCCGCGCCGCCGCAGGGCGGGCACCACGAAAAGCTCGATCGCCAGCTGCGCACGGTCGTGACGCAGCCGCAGGCACACGCGCGGATCATCGTGCGGCTGAAGCCGGGCCTGCGGCAGACCTACCGGCGGCTGCTCGACGCCAACGGCAGCACGGTGACGCTGGACTCGGCGTCGCTGCACGCGTTGGGCGTCGACGCCTCCGGCGCCGAGATCGCCGCGCTGGCCAACGATCCGAACGTCGTGTCGGTCTCGACCGACGCGATCGTCACGGCCCTGGGCGTCGGGCGCCCGGGACGCGGGAACTGGAGCGTCCGGCTGCGGCCGGGGCGCCTGACGTCGCCGGTGACGTCGACGCTGCGGCCGACGCTGGGGCTGGCCGCCGCCGTTCCGCCGCTCGGCGATGCGCTGAACGGCCAGGGGATCGGCGTGGCCCTGATCGACTCGGGGCTGGCGCCATCGGCCGACTTCGTCGGCCGGATCACGGCGTTCTACGACTTCACGCGCGGCGGCATCGCGACGCTGCCGTACGACGACTACGGGCACGGGACGCAGGTGGCCGGCCTCATCGGCAGCAGCGGGGTGCTGTCCGACTATCAGTACCAGGGCGTCGCGCCGGCCGTGCACTTCGCCGTCTTCAAGGTGCTCGACCGGAACGGTGAAGGGCTGACCAGCAACGTCGTCAACGCGCTGGAGTTCGTTGTCAGGCACAAGGATGCGCTGAACGTCCAGGTCGTGAACCTGTCGCTCGGCCATCCGATTCTCGAACCGGCGGCCAGCGATCCGCTCGTGCAGGCCGTCGAGGACGCGGTGCACGCCGGACTGGTCGTCGTGGTGGCGGCCGGCAATTACGGCACGAACCCGCAGACCGGGCAGACGGGGTACGCCGGCATCACGTCGCCGGGCAATGCGCCCGACGCGATTACCGTCGGCGCGGCCGAGACGCAGAATACGGTCACCCGCGACGACGACCGGGTGGCGCCGTACAGCTCGCGCGGGCCGACCTGGTACGACGGATATGCGAAACCGGATCTGGTCGCGCCGGGGCAGGACCTGATTTCGGATGCGGCGCCCAAGTCGAACCTGGTCGCGCAGCTCGCGAAGGACGTGGTGCCGGCCGCGAAGACCGGCCGCCTGTTCCTGAAGCTGAGCGGGACCAGCATGGCCACCGCCGTCGCCACCGGCAGCGTGGCGCTGGTGCTGCAGGCGCACGAGGAAGCGTTCGAGCAGACGGGCGGCGCGCCGCCCCTGACGCCGCCCCTCGTGAAGGCGATCCTGGAGTACGCCGCCATTCCGCTGCGGGACGACCGCAGCCAGCCGTACGACGCGCTGACGCAGGGGACGGGCGAGCTGAACGCCGGCGGCGCCGTGGCGCTGGCGCAGGCGATCGACACGAGCCGGCCGGTTGGCAGCGGCTGGCTGGTGGCGCCGGTCACGCCCGAGACGACGATCGGGAGCCAGACGTTCGCGTGGAGCCAGAACATCGTCTGGGGCTACAACATCGTCTGGGGGTACCTGTTCAACGCGAACCAGACGGCCTGGGCGCAGAACATCGTCTGGGGTGACAACATCGTCTGGGGCGACAACATCGTCTGGGGCAGCAACATCGTCTGGGGCAGCAACATCGTCTGGGGCAGCAACATCGTCTGGGGCAGCAACATCGTCTGGGGCAGCAACATCGTCTGGGGTAACAACATCGTCTGGGGCAACAACATCGTCTGGGGTACCAACATCGTGTGGGGGCTGTCGACCGGTGAGGTGCAGTGACCCGCACGGGGAGACTACGGGCACGCCATGGAAAAGATGCCGAAGCCGCCGGAACTCGAGCCGGTGGCGGCCACCGACGAGTGTGAGGGCAACGACTGGCGGGACTGCCTGCCGCTGCTGACCGGACGTCTCGCCAGCCTGCGGGAGATCGAGCCGACTGACGCCCCCACGCTGGTCTCGCTGCTGACCACTCCCGAGGTGTCGCGGTTCCTGTCGCAGCCGCCCTCCACGGTGGAGGAGTTCCGGCGCTTCGTGGAGTGGGCGGTGGCCGAGCGGACTGCCGGCCGCTACGCCTGCTTCGTCATCGTGCCGCACGAGGCGCGGCAGCCCGTGGGGCTGATTCACGTCCGCGAGCTCGAGCCCCGGATGGCGACCGCCGAATGGGGCTTCGCCATCGGCTCGCGCTACTGGGGTGCGGGCTACTTCATGGACGCGGCGCGCCAGGTGGTCGACTTCTCGTTCGGCCGCCTCGGTGTGCACCGCCTCGAAGCGCGCGCCGCCCTGCAGAACGGGCGGTGCAACAACGCGCTGCAGAAGATCGGCGCCGTCAAGGAAGCGGTGCTCCGCCGCGCCCTCTTCCGCGACGGCGAGTACCTCGATCAGGCGCTCTGGACCATCGTGGACGAAGACTGGCAGCGGGCGCGCAGCGCCTGGGAGATTCACGTCCACTGATCGTCCCTTTCCGGCCTTCCTGAATCCGTTCTACAATTCCGCCGCATCGACCGCCGGCCGGTCCCGCGAGGGGCCGGCCGCGTGGCGTGACCCGCACCTCGTCGAACGAGCCGGGCGGCAGTGTGCGGCCGCCCTGGCTGGACGCCCTCATCCGAGCCACCTTGGAGGTCCGATGACCACGGCTTTCCGTCAGAGCGTCCGCCGCACGGCGGGCGTGGCCCTCGTCGCTCTGTTGTGCCTGGCGGCGGGCCGCGCGCCGCTGGCTGGACGGGCGCCCGCGCGCCAGACGCTGGCCGCGCGGATCGACGCCATCGTGAACCGGCCGCTGTACCGCCACGGGGCCTTCGGCATCGCCTTCCTGTCGCTCGACACCGGGACGCTGATCTACGCGCGGAATGCCGACCAGTTGTTCACGCCGGCGTCGACCACGAAGCTCCTGACCGAGGGGACGGCGCTGCACCTGCTCGGCGCCGACTACCGCTTCCACACGCGCGTCTACCGCACGGGCCCGATCGCCCCCGACGGCACGCTGCGCGGGGACCTCGTGCTGGTCGCCAGCGGCGACCCCGATCTGTCGAACCGGATCCGGCCCGACGGCACGCTGGCGTTCGAGAACGAGGATCACGCCTACGACGGGAGTCCCGACACGAAGGCGGTGCCGGGCGATCCGCTGATGGTCATCCGCCAGCTCGCGGCGCAGGTGGCGGCGCACGGCGTGAAGCGGATCGACGGCCGCGTGCTGGTGGACGCGAGCCTGTTCCCGGAAGGGGGGCGCGAGCTCGGGACCGGGACGACGCTGTCACCGGTCGTGCTGAACGACAACGTGATCGACGTGACCCTGACGCCCGCCGCCACGGCGGGGCAGCCGGCGGTCATGCACGTCTCGCCGGACACCGCCTACGCGCAGTTCACCGACGCCGTGACGACGGGGACGGCCGGGTCGACCGTCGGTGTGACGTTCGACCACGACGTCGCACACGAGGACGGGAGCCACAGCGTGATGGTCTCGGGCTCGATGCCGGCCGGCGGACCGCCGATCCTCTTCGCCTATCGCGTCAAGGCCCCCAGCCGGTTCGCGGCGATGGCCTTCGCGCAGGCGCTCCAGGAGCGGGGGATCGCCGCGCTCGCGGCGCCGCCCGATGCGAAGCCCGACTTCGCCGCGCTGGCCGCGTCGTACACGCCGGACGCCGTCGTCGCCGAGCACGTCTCCCCGCCGCTCGCCGAGGAGGTGAAGGTCACGCTGAAGGTGAGCCAGAACCTGCACGCCTCGCTGACGCCGTACCTGCTGGGGGCGCTCGTCGCGCACGCGAAGAAGGACATCGAGCAGGCGGGCTTCGACCAGGAGCACGCGTTCCTCGCGCAGGCGGGCCTCGACCTGACCGGCGCGTCGCAGGGCGATGGGGCGGGGGGCGCCCTGTCCGCCTTCTTCACGCCCGAGTTCATGGTCCACTACCTGGCGTTCATGGCGAAGCAGCCCGAGTTCGCGGTCTTCGAGCGGGCGCTGCCGATCCTCGGGCGCGACGGCACGCTGTGGGACATCGAGACCGGTTCGCCCGCCGCCGGTCACGTGCACGCGAAGACCGGCACGTTCGCGGCCTTCAACAACCTGAATCGCAGCCTGCTGCTGACGGCCAAGGGGCTGGCCGGCTACATGACCACCGCCGACGGCCGGCACCTGGCGTTCGCCATCTACGCGAACCGGGTGCCGCTGCCGCGCGAGGACGATCCGCTGAAGGTGGAGAAGCAGATCGATCAGGTCGGGCAGGCGCTGGGAGAGATCGCCGCCGCGGCGTACGAGACGCCCGGGCGCCTGAGCCACTGAGGGCCCGTTCCTTCGAGCGTCCGGGTGCCCGGGTCCCGGGCCCCGGGACTACGGTTTCCCGCCGATCCGCTCGAGGTTGTGGGCGGCCTCGGTGTACGACGGGTTGATCGCCAGCGCCCGGCGGAACTCCGCGGCGGCCGCCGCCAGCTGGCCCTGGCGGGCCAGGACGATCCCCAGATTGTTGTGCGTGGAGGCGCGATCCGGCGCCAGCTGGATCGCCCGCTGGAACTGCTCGGCCGCTGCATCGAGACGGCCGGCCTCCGCCAGCAGGATGCCGAAGTCGTTGCGGATCGACGTGTCGTCGGGCTTCAGTGTGACCGCCCGTTCGTACTGGCTGATGGCTTCGTTCAGCTGACCGGTCCTGACCAGCAGCTGGGCCAGCGCGACGTGCGGGGCCGGCGCGTCCGGCTGCCGATCGATCGCCTTCCGGTCCGCGGCAATCGCCTCGTCCAGCCGGCCCTGCTGCGCGCGCAGCCGCGCCAGGTTCAGCAGCGGCTCGGCGTAGGACGGGTCGAAGTCGGCGGCCAGCGTGTACTCGCGCACGGCCTCGTCGGCCTGGCCGCGTGCCGCCAGCATCTGTCCCAGGTTGTTGTGCGCCTCGGCGTACTCCGGATCCAGCCGCACCGCCTCGCGGAAGTGCAGCAGCGCCTCGGCAAGATGTCCCTGCTGGCCGAGGACCACCCCCAGGTTGTTCTGCGCGCGGGCGAACGAGGGGTCGAGCTGGACGGCCGCGGTCAGCTGCGCCGCGGCCCGCGCGAGATCCCCCTGCTGCCCGTACGCGAGGCCGAGGGCGTTGTGCGCCACGGCCAGCCCGGGGTCCAGGGCGACGGCGGTCTGGTAGTAGCCGATGGCGGTCGGCATGTCGCCCTGCTCTCCGAACCCGACGCCGTAGTTGTAGGCGCTGACCGCCTCGAGCCGGTTGCGCGGGACGATCGGCAGGTTGCAGAAGACGGCCGTGGCGACGGTGACGGCCGCGCAGCCGGCAACCGCCTGGCGGCGTTGCGTGCGCCAGAACTGTCGCAGGTCCGCCAGGCCGGCCGCGGCGAACAGGACCAGGAACGGAACCATCGGGAAGCGGTAGCGCGCGAAGACGTAGAACAGGATCAGGCTGGCGACGTAGGCCGCGAGCAGTGCGTAGAGCACCCACAGCCGGCGCCAGGCGCCAGCGGTGATCCAGATTCCCAGGATCCCCAGCGGCGCGAGCACTCCCAGGTTCCAGATCGAGCCGAGCTTCAACGGCCACGACCACTGCGCGTAGGTGTATTGATCCTCGGTGTCGGAGATCTCCGTGCTGTTCCAGGTGAGGACGAACTTCCGTCCCAGCAGCCGCAGCCAGGCGCCCGGCTCGGACCGGATGAACGCGAGGGCACGGCCGGTGAAGTAGCCCGAGACCTCCGCGGGAGTCAGCGTCCGGCCCATCGCCTGCTCGGCCATGGCGGTGGCGTCCTGCCGCTCGAAGGACGCCTTGCCGCGGCGGGGCCGCAGCGACTTGTAGGTGCCGTCGGCCGACGGGTTGTTGCCGATGTAGAAGTTCGGCCCGAACTGCGACGTCGTCACGTAGAACTCGCCGCCGACGGCGTAGTTGCGGACGCCGACCGGCAGCAGGACCACGGCGAGGCCGGCCACCAGCAGGCCGGCCAGCCGCAGGCGGACGGCCGAGGCGAGCGACCGCTGCACGCCAATCCACACCAGCACGACCGGCACCATGATGGCAGCGTTCTCGCGCGTCAGCATCAGGCAGCCGAGCGAGACGCCGAGCCACCACGCCCACGCCCGCCGCGGCGCCTCCATCAGCCGGCCGAGCAGCCAGAGCGCCAGGCAGAGGAAGAACAGATCGAGGGCCGACTTCTGGACGAGCGTGTCGAGGAAGATGGCCGGCGGATAGGCCGCCAGCAGCAGGCCGGCGGCGATGCCGGTCCGCCTCGAGAACAGGCGCCAGCCGGTGTCGGCCAGCAGCACGCACGAGGCGGCGCTGATCACGGCCTGCACCAGCCGGACGGTCAGCACCGAGCTGCCGAGCGTGCCGTACACGAGGGCGAGGAAGTACGGGTAGAGCGGCGCCTGGTAGAAGACGCCGGTGCCGATCCAGTTCCCGCCGACGATCTGGCGCGCCCAGAGGTCGTAGGCCTGGGCGTCGCCGAGCTTCAGGTCGAAGAACGGCGCGGCGTGGATCTGCCAGACGTGCAGCAGGCGGAGCGCCAGGGCTGCGCCGAAGACGGTGAGCAGCCACCGGAGGCGATCGTGGCGGGACGCGGGAACGCCCGCCGGGAGCCGCGTGGGGGAACCAGGGGTCATCGACCGGGCGCGGTGCGGTACCAGTCGCGCAGGCGGACGTCGATGCCCGTCCCCTGCAGCGCGTCGGCGAACACCTTCAGATCGGAGCCGCGGTAGTGGTACGGGTAGACGATCTTCGGATGGAAGACCTTCACGCAGGCCGCGGCCTCGGCGGGAGTCATCGTGTAGGGGAGGTTCATCGGCACGAACGCCACGTCGATGTTCCGGACGGCCTTCATCTCGGGCGTGCACGCGGTGTCGCCGGCGATGTAGATCCGCTTGCCGCCCAGCGTCAGGATGTAGCCGTTGCCGCGCCCTTTGGGGTGATAGAGCTGGCCCGGCGCCGGCCCGCGGTGCAGGTTGTACATCGGCAGCGCGTGGATCTCGATGCCGGCAACCGTCCGGGTGTCGCCGTTGCGCATGACGAGCGCCCCGGGCAGCTTGTCGGCCACCACCTGCGGCGCCACGACCGGCGTCTCCGCCTTCTTCACCGCCTCGAGCGCCGGCGGCTGGAAGTGGTCGCCATGGATGTCGGTGACGAGAATCAGGTCGGCCTTCGCCGGCCCGAACGCGTTCCCTTCCTTCGTCGGGTCGACCTGGATCACCGTGCCGCCGTACGCGATCTGCAGGCTCGCGTGGTAGAGCGGGGTGATCTCGATGGCCCCTCCCGCCGCCGGGATGGCGTCGGTGGCGCCAAAGGCTGCGCCGGCCAGGGCGATCGCCAGGGCCGTCACGACGCCGCGCGTCAGTTGCTGCATGCCGTGCTCGTCTCCTCTGCCGGAGTGTAACACCGAAGCGCCCGGCCGATCAGCGGGACGCCGGCCGCTTCAGGCCTGCTCGGCCCAGATCTGGCACAGATGCACGACGACCTCGGCCGCCCGGGCGAGGTCGCCGGCCGACGTCCACTCGAGCCGCGAGTGGATGTTGTGCTCGCCGGCGAACAGGTTGGGCGTCGGCAGCCCCATGAACGACAGCTTCGAGCCGTCGGTCCCCCCGCGGATCGGCTTGATCCGCGGCGCGAGCCCGGTGCGCCGCATGGCTTCGGCCGCCCGCTCGACGATCTCCGGGTGGCGGTCGATCACCTCGCGCATGTTCCGGTACTGTTCCTCGAGCGTCGCCTTGACGCTGCCGCCCGGGAACTTCTCGACGGTCTCCTGCGCCAGCCGTTCGATCAGGGCGGCCTGCTCGCGCAGGCCGTCGCGCGTGAAGTCGCGCAGCAGCACGCGGACCGAGGTCCGATCCACGGCCGCCTGGACGACGTACGGATGGACGTAGCCCTCGTAGCCCTCGGTCGTCTCGGGCGACAGGCGCCCTTCGGGCAGCCGGGCGATGAAGTCGGCTGCCATCTTGATGGCGTTCACCATCCGTCCCTTCGCGTAGCCGGGGTGCGTGTTGAAGCCCTGGAACGCCAGCGTCATCACGTCGGCCGAGAAGCTCTCGTATTCGAGGTCGCCGACGTCGCCGCCGTCGAGGGTGTACGCGCAGCGGGCGTTGAAGCGGGCCACGTCGAAGTACTTCGTGCCGCGGCCGACCTCCTCGTCGGGCGTGAAGGCCACGCGGATGGGGCCGTGCGGCGTCTGCGGGTGGGCGACGAGCCAGGCGGCGGCCGCCATGATGGCCGCGACGCCGGCCTTGTCGTCGGCCCCCAGCAGCGTGAGACCGGAGGCGGTGATCACGTCGTCGCCCTTCCGCCCGGCGAGTGCGGGGCAGTCCTGCACGCGGATCACGGCGGCCGGGTCGTCGGGCAGCGCGAGATCCCGCCCGTCGTAGTTGCGGTGGACGATCGGCTTCACGTTCGTGCCGCTCATCTCGGGCGAGGTGTCGACGTGGGCGACCAAGCCGATGACCGGCGCGTGCTCGCGGCCGGGCGTGGCCGGGACCGTCGCCATCACGTAGCCGTGCTCGTCCATGGCCGCGTCCGACAGGCCCAGGTCGCGCAATTCCTCGGTCAGCTGGCGGAGCAGCGTGAGCTGGCCCGGCGTGCTCGGATAGGTGGACGAGGTCTCGTCGGAACGGGTGTCGACCGTCACGTAGCGCAGGAAGCGGGCCACGCAGTCGGCCGTGAGGGAAGCGGAGTCGGGTATGGCCATGCGGAAACTGTACACCACGGTGACCGGGGCCGAGCGTGCTGACCCGGCTGAGCTTGCTGGCGGTGGGCGGATGACCGATTCTGTGAGACACTTCGCCCGGCGTCCCGAGCGAGCGCCTGCGGCCATGCCGAGCCGAGGCCATGCGAAGCCGAGGCGAGGCATCAGCGTCAGTTCGCGGCGGGGGTGGGGCCCCGCCGCCATTGAGAGATGCCAGCGCCTGCGGCCACACCGAGCCGAGGACGTGGAAATCCGAGGCGAGGTGTCAGCGTCAGTTTGCGATGGAGGTGGGGCCCCGGCGCCAGTGAGCAATGCCAGCGCCTGCGGCCACACCGAGCCGAGGACGTGGAAATCCGAGGCGAGGTGTCAGCGTCAGTTCGCGCCGGGGGTGGGGCCCCGGCGCCAGTGAGAAATGACCACGGGAGAACCTTGATGATGCCTGGCGTGAGACGGAGAGCGGGGTGGTTCGCGTCCGTGCTGGCCAGCGTGGCATTGGTCGGGGCCGTGGCGCTCGGCGCGGCGCCTGCCGTGCCCGGGTCGGTCTACAACGGGATGCACTGGCGGCTGGTCGGGCCGTTCCGGGGCGGGCGCGTGCTGGCCGTGACCGGCGTGCCGACGCAGCCCGACACCTGGTACCTCGGGTCGGTGGTCGGCGGCGTCTGGAAGACCACCAACGGCGGCGCCACCTGGCGGCCGATCTTCGATCACGAGCCGGTGGCGTCGATCGGTGCGATCGCGGTGGCGGCTTCCAACCCGAACGTCATCTACGTGGGAACCGGCGAAGCGGCGCCGCGCGAGGACATCTCCTTCGGTGACGGCGTCTACAAGTCGACCGATGCCGGGCGCACCTGGACGAACGTCGGCCTGCACGACAGCCGGCACATCGGCCGCATCGTCGTCGATCCGCACAACCCGGATCTCGTCCTCGTCGCGGCCATGGGGCACTTCTACGGCCCGAACACCGAGCGGGGGGTCTTCCGCTCGGCCGACGGCGGCCGCACCTGGCAGAAGGTGCTGTACAAGGACGACCGCACCGGCGCGATCGACGTGGCGTTCGATCCCAGCAACCCGACGATCGTGTACGCGGCGCTCTGGCAGGCGGACCGGAAGCCCTGGAGCCTGTCGAGCGGGGGGCCCGGCAGCGGGCTGTACCGGTCGACCGACGAAGGGTCGACCTGGACGCGGCTCGAGGGGCACGGGCTGCCGGGCGGCGTGCTCGGGAAGATCGGCATCTCGGTGGCGGGACACAGCCACGGCGAGCGGGTCTACGCGCTGATCGAGGCCGAGGACGGCGGGCTCTACCGCTCCGACGATGCCGGCCGGACCTGGCACCTGGTGAACGACAGCCAGGAGATCCGGACGCGCGCCTGGTACTTCACGTACGTCTTTGCCAGCCCGGTCAATCCCGACGTCGTCTACGTGGCCGACAACGCCTTCTACAAGTCGACCGACGGCGGACGGACGTTCGCCACCGAGCGGATTCCCGGCGGCGACAACCACGGATTCTGGATGAACCCGCTGCACCCCGAGCGGATGATCGAGTCGAACGATCAGGGCGTGGTCATCACCATCGACGGCGGACGCTCGTGGCAGAAGCTCGACAACCTGCCGATCGGCCAGTTCTACCACGTGTCGACCGACAACCGGTTCCCATACGACCTCTATGGCGCGCAGCAGGACATGGGGGCGATCGCCATCGCCAGCCGGGGCTGGGGCGGCATCACGTCGCGCGACTGGTACTCGGTCGGTGGCGATGACGGAGAGTCGGGGTACGTCCTGCCGGATCCGACGGATCCGGATCTCGTGATTGCCGGCGGCTACGGCGGCGCGCTCACGCGCTTCGACGCCCGCACGAAGCAGCTGGTCGACATCGCCCCGTGGTCGAACAACAACGGCGGCCACCCGGCGTCGGAGCTGAAGTACCGCTTCACGTGGACGGCGCCGCTCGCCTTCTCGCCGCAGGACCCGCACGTGCTCTACATGGGCTCGCAGTACCTGATGGAGACGACCGACGGCGGGATGAGCTGGAAGATCCTCAGCCCCGACCTCACGCGCAACGACAAGAGCAAGCAGGGGCTCTCGGGCGGGCCGATCACCAAGGACAACGCGAGCGCCGAGTACTACGACGTCGTCTACAGCATCGCCCCCTCGCCGAAGGCGGCGGGGCAGATCTGGGTCGGCACCGACGACGGGCTGGTGCAGCTGACGCGCGACGGCGGGAAGACCTGGCAGAACGTCACGCCGAAGGGGCTCCCCGAGTGGGCGAAGGTCTCGCTCATCGAAGCCTCGCCGTTCGACGCCGGCACCGCGTACGTGGCTGTCGACGCGCACAAGCTC